>DHRG01000044.1:32175-144741 GCA_002408285.1 Peptococcaceae bacterium UBA5318
CTGCGCAGGAGCTGATCTTGGAGGGCAATGGTATGCGTGGCGACAACCACTTTTTCGTTGTGCGTCACCGCCCAAACCAGAGAGGGCGCTAAATAAGCCAATGATTTCCCCACGCCGGTCCCTGCCTCTACCAAAAGATGGCGTTTGCGGGTAAAGGCTTTCGCAACCCCTTTCAGCATCGCGATCTGCTGAGGCCGCATCTGGTACACATCCATACCTTTAGCCACACATCCCCCAGGCAAAAACATTTTTTCCAATTCCGCAATATCCCATTTTACACTCCCAGCGGCGCCCCGATCGGCATTTTCCGGCCACATCCGTTCTTCGGCGGTGTGAATCGGCTGTTGGTAATCATAACTCTTGATTTTCTCATTTATTATCCCGTCCAATAAAAGGGTCAAGCCATTACGATAGTGCTGTAAGCAAAAAGAAACCTCCCGCAAGGCTTGGAGAGGCAGGCGCCTCAGTTCCGCCAGCAAAAACAAAAAAAGCAGCCGCACAGCTTCCGTATCCGGCATAGCCCGATGGGATGACCCGACTTCCAAAGAAAACACCCTCATCAAATAACGCAGACTGTAAGCGGTCAACCCTGGGAACAGCAGCTTGGTAAGCTCCAGCGTATCAATAGACGGATTGGCTAAAGGGTGTCCCAGCGCCGCTTCCAAAAAAGCGGTATCAAAGCCCACGTTATGGGCTACCAGAGTCTTTGAACCGATAAACTTCACTAAATCATTTTTTATCTCTAAAAAAACGGGGGCACCCAGAAGATCGCTGTCCTGGATGCCAGTTAAGCGGGTTATCGCGGCGGGTATCGGCATTCCCGGATCAATAAGCTTGCTGAATGCCTCTTGCTTGCCATCCTCAGTCAGAGAAATAGCCGCCACCTCAATAATTTTATCCAGTTCCGGTTTGAGTCCGGTTGTTTCCAAATCCAGAAAAACCCAGTCAAATTGTGTCATACGGTCCTCTCTATTCTTTGAACGAAACTTCATTCAGTGGGAGATTCAACCCTCACTGAATGTTAGTTGAGTGATAAAGCCCAATCATTCAGATATTTTTTCTGTTCGGAAGTTAAGGCGTCAATGCTTACGCCAAGCGCCTCCAGACGCAGACGCGCCACATCCTGGTCAATTTGGCCCGGAACAGAGATCACGCCAGGCTGTAAGCAGCCCCGTTCCTCCTGCAGATAAGCCAGGGATAGCGCCTGGATCGCGAAAGAGAGATCCATGATCTCCACAGGGTGTCCATTTCCCGAAGCCAGGTTCACTAAGCGGCCTTCCGCCAGCAGGAAAAGCCTGCGTCCGTCCTTCATCACAAATTCCTCGATATTCGGCTTGATTAGTCTGGTAGACACCGCACACGCCAGGAGGTCCGGCTTATCCACCTCCACATCGAAATGCCCGGCGTTAGCCAGCACAGCTCCGTCTTGCATCACCGCATAATGTTCTTTGCGGATAACGCCCTTATCCCCCGTCACAGTGATAAAAAAGTTACCCAGGGCCGCGGCTTTTTGCATCGGCATTACTTCAAACCCGTCCAGCAAGGCCTCATTTGCTTTGACCGGGTCAATTTCCGTAACGATTACCCGGGCGCCCAACCCTTTCGCCCTCATGGCTACACCCTTGCCGCACCAGCCGTATCCGGCCACTACCACATTTTTACCGGCCACCGCCAGGTTCGTAGTGTTCATAACCCCTTCCCAGACCGACTGTCCCGTTCCATAACGGTTATCGAAGAGATATTTCATGTGGGCGTCATTTACGGCAATCACCGGTATTTGAAGTATCCCGGCTTTTTCCATCGCCCGCAACCGGATCAATCCGGTCGTTGTTTCTTCACAGCCTCCTATGATCCCCGTTATCAAATGGGCATACTCCGTATGTAATAAAGAAATCAGGTCGCCCCCGTCATCAATAATCAAATTAGGCTTGTTTTCTAAAACTTTGTGATGATGAGCGGAATACTCCTCGTTGGTCGCGCCGTGCCAGGCATACGCCCTGACTCCGTTGTCCACCAGGGCCGCCACCACATCATCCTGCGTCGATAAGGGATTGGATGCCGTTACCGTAACATCAGCGCCGCCTGCTTTCAGCGTCAGAGCCAGATACCCTGTCTTGGCTTCCAGGTGTAAACAAATGGCTATTTTTTGTCCGGCAAAGGGCTTCTTTTGTATAAAGTCTTTTTTTATTTTATTTAGTACAGGCATAAAGTTTTCAACCCAACTCAATTTCTCCTGTCCCCGTTTGGCTAATTGTATGTTCCTAATCATAGATTCACGGATCATGGCAATCTCCTCCTAGCTTTATACATAGTTTATTTTAACAAACTTATCCCCTCGTGCCTAGATAAACTTGCCCTGGGGCGTCGTTTGACATTTTATCCCGAGTAGGTTATAATTTTTATTGCTGCTTAACAGCAAGAAGTGATTAGGCGCCCGTAGCTCAGTGGATAGAGCGCTGGCCTCCGGAGCCAGGTGCGTAGGTTCGATTCCTATCGGGCGTACCATTGTTCCCGCCACCTAAAACCGCATCAAAAAGTGTCCTTTCATAACGATGAGGGACGCTTTTTTTCAATTCTTTTTCATTACCGTTCCTTTTTCATTACCGTTCAAGGCTATTTTATTACAGATAATTGCCACTAGCAACAATATTGGATTTATTTTGTCGGCTGCAGCCCGGCGAAATTATGCTGACGAAAAGCCTCATACACTATAATTGCCACCGAATTGCTCAGATTCAGGGAACGCGCCGTATCCCGCATCGGGATACGGAAACACTGTCCGGGGCGCGACTCCCGCAGATAGGCAGGCAAACCTTTTGTTTCTTTGCCGAAAAGCAGATAAGCGCCCTGAGGGTAGGAAATCTCCGTATAACACCGCGTCCCTTTTGTGGTAGCCAGATATAAAAGGGCGGGATCGGCGGTTTCCAGAAATGACGCCATGTTTTTATGAACATGGATATCCAGCAGGCGCCAGTAATCAAGGCCCGCTCTTTTCAACTGCTTGTCGTCGATGGAAAAACCCAGCGGTTCAACGAGGTGCAAGCTGCACCCGGTTACCGAACAAGTGCGGGCAATGTTGCCGGTATTAGCGGGTATTTCCGGCTCTACCAAAACAATGTTAAACATGGCCCTCACCCTTTTGGCATAATTCCTCCCATAAAGCGGGAGTTACGATCTCCTGCAACTTGATTTGCGAGTACGAGGTCTTGCCCGTCCAGGAGTTTGCCCGCCAATCCGATACATGAACATCCGGCTCGTCCGCTTCATGGATAATGTAACCTTGCTTCTTTCCGCCGGCGGCCCATAGACGAACAAGCTCATCCTCGCCGGAGTTGACGAGCGCCTCCCGCAGTTTTTTTAAACGGGGTGAGAAGTACGTACAAAGATAAGTACGGCAGACCAGCGGCCTCTCAGCGTAGCTCCGGCATTTTCGGGTATGGGGATCTAAAAATATACATTTTCCTGCGCTGTTCCGGGCCAAGGCGATGTCCACAACTCTTCCGCTCACCGTGATATAAGTATAGCGCTGAAAAAAACCGCTGAGGCCCAGTTCCGGCAATTCTTGTCTGCCCAAGACGTCCAGCGCTGTCAAGGGAATCCTTTCCTGACAGCAAATATCACAACCCTCGCAAGATAAAACAGCCGATCTTTGCCGATAATACTCCCCCGACAAAATATACTCATCGAACGCCTGGCAATAGTCCTCCGCCGTGGCCTGCTCGCTGGTTATCAAGATATCGGCCCCCAGATGCCCGCGCCGATACCAGGGCAAAATTTCTAATCTTGTGGTATGGATATCCTTTTTCATAAGTTCTCCGCAATATCCTTTCCAATATCTTCTTTTTCTGACTTTGGCACTGTAAATACGAGGAAGATAGCCGGAATCAAGGCAAGAGATGTTATCAGCAAAGCGGCCACCATACCCCAAAGGTCGGCCCAAACCCCGGTTATTGTAATTCCCAGCCCGCCCAGACCAAAAGCAAAACCCATCGTCATCCCCGAGGCCAACCCGGCCTGTCCAGGCAGCAATGACTGTCCCATTACAATAGTGATCGGATTAGTGACATGAGCGATGAACCCCAGCAATAATAAAAATACGATCTGAAGCCATCCGGTGTTTAACAGAAATAGGGGCAGTAAAATCATTGTCAGAACAAAGGACAGGACAATGGTTTGTTTTTCTCCTAATCTTGGACACAAAAAGCCGCTGAAAAAACTGCCGGCCGAGCCTGCAATAAGAAAACAGGTCAAAAGGACTCCTACAACCGCTTCACTATAGCCTTGCGTAACCATCCATAACGGGATAAAAACTGTGGTCCCCATCGTTACCCAGGACCGCAAACTTACAATCGCACTGATTTTCAACAAAGGCCTATAACTTGACCAAGGTAATTTTTTCATGACCCGTTTTTCTTCATCCGCTGTTTCGTAGGGTTTCTGTTTTTGATAGCCGCGCATTATCATGATCCACAACAAGCCCGGGATCATAAGATAAGCCAGCGAGGTCATACCTTTCGCCGCCGCCATGAACGCCACGATAGCCGGTGATACGGCATAACCAAGATTGCCCAGACTACTGTAGAATGACATATTAAGGGCCTTTTGCTCGTCAACTCCCTCGTTCACCCGCTTAGCGCCCAGCGGATGATAAATAGCTGAACCCAGCCCCGCCAGGGCGGAAAAAACAATCAACAACCAATAGCTACCGGCAAGATACAAAAAACACATGGGAAATCCCATAATCAAAATGGGCCATCCAAACGACCATCCGCATAAATCGCGGTCCATCCAATAACCGAAAACCGGCTGGGCAAAGTTGGCGGTCAAAGAATGAACGGAAACGATCATCGCCAATTGCGAATTGGTAAGCGCCCATTCTTTACCGATAAAGGGCAGCAACGGCGTTAGAAAATTCCCGTAAAAATCAACCATAAAATGACCGCTGGAAACCAAAAAAGTCCATAACCAAGGCGTCAGCATTTTTCTGATCAACATCCTCTTAGCAAAATTCGCAATATAACTATTATACACAACTTTCCCGTCAGAACAAGCCATGTCCAGCCCTCCCCTAATAAGAAAAACCCGGCTTACACCGGGCTAAACCGCGCTATTGGCTGGAATCACCTTCAGCGGGGCCTTCCCCGCCGCTGTCCTCCTGACCTTCCGGCTTGTTCTTATCACTTTCTTGCGCAGCGTCTTTCACCTCGATGCCGGTCACTTCACCTTCAATATTCATCTCGAAAATACCGCCGTCTTTAGTCCTGATCTTTACCACCGACTTGCCTTTACCGCTGTTTGTTTTATTCCCTGATGTTCCTGGTTGCGGTCCCGCTTGCGACTGGTTTTCGCCTTGCTGTCCTGATTCCGCGCTTTCTTGTCCCTGCTGCTGTGCTTTTTGCCCTGCCGCTTGCTCCTTTTCCTGCCCTAATTTTAATTTCTGCATGATCTCCAGCTTGTCTTTTAAAATATCAATATTTTCGGCGGTAATAGAACGCAGCGGAATCATCTTGACCATAATATTATGCGTGCCGTTTTGTACTTGTTCTTCATACTCCCAAGGTTCGTCTTTACTTATTTTTACCGCTGCCTGCAGCACTGTTTGGGCCGTCAGCGACGGCATAAAATCTATTTCCGCCTTATGCCGCCCCGCTTTCAGGGCCTCCACCGCTTTTGCCGCCGTTCCCATCCCAAACGTCGCAACCTGGCTTTGTTTCCCGCTCACATTAAGGGCTTCTAAAACCCCTTGGGTCGTTTCCGGAGAGTGGGCGAGAATGACCTGAGGGATACTTTCTCCGGCCAAATAATCCTTGACTGTGTTGAAAGCCGTTGAGGCGTTGGAGTCAGGGATCTCCTCAATCCGCACCCGGCTGTTTTTTTGGTCCTTATTCAATATATCAAGGTTGCCCTCGACCATCTTTTCCTCAACGGGATTGTCTTTCGAACCCCGCAGGATCAAAATATTTAGCGGCTTCTCACTTTTTACCGTCTGCACAACCTGCCGCGCCTGCATTTCTCCAGCTCTTTGATAGTCGTGGGCAATCAAACCGTCAACCCAGATATCGGGCGGCAACAACTCCAAGGCGATCACTTTCAGCCCTTTTTTCTGAGCGTCCTGCAAAGCGCTTTTGATCATCCCTGAGTCTACCGCTTCTACCACAAGGACCTTAGCCTTGTTTTGCACGGCCTTTTCGATATCGTCGTTTTGTTTCAGAGGGTCGCCTTGAGCATCCAGCCACTGGATCTCGACGCTCTCCTTTGCGGCCTTATCCGTAAGCTGCTTTTGAAATATTTTATCGTCGTCCGTCTGTCCGTTGGCAACGCTGACGGCTACCCGGACCTTTTCCTTAGCTTGTTCCGCCGGTTTGGCCTGGGGTTCCCTGCCGCATCCAAACATGGCCGTCAAAACGATCAGGATGGTAAGAGCTTTGATCCAGATTATTTTCATCCTGTACACCTTTATCTCAATAAACTCTTACCCCTAGTATGATGATTATGATATGGGGATTATTCGCCTTTTTATTTATCCCTTAACGGATGGATAATTACCCCTTTTTTCTCCTCTTCCAATTTATACAAAAAGACTAATACCTTCGCTACAGCTTCGTATAATTGCACGGGAATCTCGCTACCCAGAGGCATGTGCACCAATTTTCCCACAACTTCAATATTTTCCATGACCGGAACACCGTTTTCCAAAGCTTTTTCTATAATGCGTTCGGCAATAAGGCCTTCCCCCACCGCAACCACCCGCGGCGCGGATTCCTGTTCCTTCTGATACCGTAATGCTACCGCTTGCTTTCTTGTCCCGGTCATCCATTTTCACCGCCTTATCCGATTACTTAGCGCACTTTTATACTTTCATATCCACCGTGTCGGCATTTTTGCCTGTTAATAGCGGGCCGTTATAAAAAGGAATGATCTCCACATGCGTTAAGGGCAGCCCGCCCTGCCGGATCTTTTCCCGCAATAACTCTTCCGTTTCCTGCCCGGGCGCCCAAATACGGGTATAAATACTTTCTCCGGCCATCCGCAAACTAACTTCCAAGTGTCCGAGATTTTCCAGATCAAAATCCAAGCGGATCTCCAGCACTTTTTCACTCTCAGGCCCGTTATGGTATTGATATACTTCGATCCGTTGCTGATTGTCGGAAAGGAACATCTGCTGGGTAATCACAGCCGCTAAAAGATGGGGGTCTAAAAGGTAGCGGATCGCCGTATTCTCCGCAACCGGAAGCTGTTTGACGGTACTTTCCACCCGCATACAATCCTTATCCCGGGTTACCCCAAACTTTTCCATCAATTTTCTCCCATCGCTCTGGAGTTCTTGCTCCGCTTCCCCATCCTCGGCAGTCTTTTTTAACAGCAACTGATTATTTTCCATACCCAGCACGGTCAGTTTAACCCAACGGCCAATCTCCAGGGGTGTGGCGGCCTGCGCCGTAAAGGATTTATCGCCGATCTGCAAATGGTATACGGGACCCTCCTTCGATAATACCTGGGCCTTCAGGTCCTGCCCCACGCGAAATTTTTGCTCACCCTGGCCGGAAGAATCAAGCCCTTTCAGCAAGGTAATCAGACTGCTTAGAATGTTGGAGATCCCGTTCATCCGTTAAAACCCCCTTTTAGATCACCGCATAGGGTAAAAGGAAAAAACACAGGTCAAGCCTGTGTTTCGTTGTCTTCGTAAAAGAATAAGGCCATTGTTCCGGGTCCGGCATGTGTCCCCACCACAGCGCCGATCTCGCAGATAATATTTTCTATGTACTGGACCTGGCTGCTGAGCCTATTATTAAACTTGATAAGCTCCTCCAGACACGCGCCATGAACCATGGCACAGCGCAGCCTTTCATGGGTTTGGGTAAATTCCCCGGCAATCTCAATGATCCTATCCAGCGCCTTACTCTTCCCCCTGATCTTTTCAAACGCGGCGATCTGCCCGTCTTCTATTGTCAAGACCGGTTTGATTTGCAGCATCGTGCCGATCAACGCGGAGGCCTTGCCGATACGTCCTCCTTTTTGCAGATAATCCAGGGTATCCACCACAAAATAAGTATGTACGTTTTTCATAACATAGCGGATCTTTTCAATAATCTCATCCCTGGGTTTTCCGTCTTTAGCGGCTCTGGCTGCGGCCAGGACAACCAAACCTAAAGCCATGCAAACCAACTGGCTGTCGATGACAATGATTTCCCGGTCGGGCAGGGCATTCTTAGCCAGCATGGCCGCTTGATAAGTACCGCTCATACGGCTGGAGATATGAATAGAAATTACACCTGAACCATCACGGGTGAGATCGTCATAGACTTCTTGGAATTCAACCGGGGAGGGTTGTGAAGTGGTAGGCATCTTCTCCTGGAGCACCAATTTTTTAAAAAATTCCTCGGATGTAATATCGACGCCTTCCCGGTATACAGCATCTCCGAACATAACCTTCAAAGGCACTACCGTAATATTCATATCTTTAAGTATGACCTGAGGCAAATCAGCAGTACTATCCGTAACAATTTTATACTTGCTCATATTGCACCCCTCTTTTATTAATATCGCAACTGATACCTTTTTAATATACTATTCAATTGACATTAAATAATAATACAAAGGTTGTCCGCCATAGTGCATTTCAAAGTCGATCCCGGCATAGGTTTGCGACAGGCTTTCCACAAATTTCTGAGCTTCGCCCTCTGTGACGCCTTCCCCGCAATAAATAGTAATCAGTTCATGGGACGGTATGAGATATTGGCTGAATAGATCTGCGACTACTTGGTCAACCTGTTCTCCCGTCGTTACCAGCATATCATCCACAATGCCTAAAACTTGACCCTTTTGTATATTATACCCATTATAAAGAGCATCCCGCACCGCATACGTTACTTCGACGGTGATGACCTGTTTGGCGGCGTCCTCCATCTTGTGCTTGTTACTTTGCGTATCATTTTCAGCATTAAAAGCCATTAACGCCGCAATCCCCTGCGGTATACTCTTGGTCAGCACAACCTGGGTTGGTTTGGAAGCCGCGTCGGCGGCCTGCTGGGCGGCCATGACCACGTTCCCGTTGTTGGGAAGGATCAGAACTTCCTCCGCCAGTATTTTATCAATGGCTTCGATAAAATCTTGGGTACTGGGGTTCATCGTTTGTCCGCCGGGGATAACCACATCCACGCCTAAACTTTTAAAAATATTGATAAGACCGGGACCCATAGCCACGCTGATAATCCCCAAACGTTTTACCGCCCTGGCCTTTTCTTTCATTTCTTTACTCTGCTCGCTCATGTTGTGAATCTGAATTTCATGAAGGGAACCAAGCCCCGAACAATACTCTAAAACCATACCGGGATGATTGGTATGGATATGAATTTTACTCATTTCCGGGGCGCCCACCACCAGCATACAGTCACCCTTTTCTGTCAGAAAGGCGCGAATCTCTTCCAGTTTAAGATCCTCCTGCACTTTTTTAAGGATAAATTCTGTACAATATTGGTATTTTAAGGCTGTATCCTGAGTATATTCAATCTTAGGCTTCTCAGTTACTTTACTGTCCATAAGCGGTACTGCGGTTAAATCTTCTCCCTTCAGGGATTTGATCATCCCTTCCAAAATAAAGACAAATCCCTGTCCCCCCGCGTCGACAACACCGGCCTGCCGCAAAATATCCAACATCGACGGAGTCTTGGCGAGAGCTAAACTCGCGCCTTGATAAGCAGCAGCCAGCACCGAATTTATTGTCGCACCCCTTTGTCCGCCGGCCTCCACCGCTTTGTGGGCCGCCTCTTTAGAAACAGTCAGGATCGTACCTTCCACCGGGTTGGTGACAGCATTATAAGCGGTGTCCACGCCACACGCCCACGCTTCAGAAAAAGACCTGGGATCTAACTCTGCGCAATTTTCGCACCTTTTGGCAAACCCCGCCAACAATTGTGACAAGATCACTCCGGAATTCCCCCTGGCCCCCATCAACGCTCCGTAAGATATTGTCTTAGCCGCCGTCCCGATTTGTTTTTCCGCCTCTTTTTGTTTAGCGGCCGCAGCGGCTGAGATCATGGTCAGACTCATATTTGTGCCTGTATCTCCATCAGGTACGGGAAATACATTTAAAGCGTCGACAATATCCTTTCTCGTTTCCAGGTACGCGCTGGAAGCAACCACCAGCTTGTTCCAAAGATGACCGTCTAATTTTTCAAGAACCACCCTTATGCCCCCTTAGCTGTCGTGAATTGCCACAGTTTGCAAACAACGGTTTTTCATGGACCAATACCATTATACTTTGTCGGGTAAAACGTCGTCAATTTTTTCCTGGTAAAGCTTTTCATAGTAAGAATTATGATATGGCATACTAGTAACGGCTATCGGATAAAAACGGGGTGTAAATATGATTGAAATTGACGATGCCGGAAGCGGCAGTCTGATTGGCGGAACAGGGATCGGAGTACGGCGGGCTGAAACGGCGGAATACATTTTTGAAGTAATCCCGCTGAAATATTTTCAAAAGCCCCATTTCCTTACCAAGAAATATCAAAGGTACGTAATCAAAATCATTCGGGGTGTTTTTCAAAAGTTTTCCGTGTCGAAAAAGGAACTCATCTGTGTTTGCCGGGGTTATATCTTCGATGCTCTTCGTCACTGGCTGACAAAGCGGGGGTATTTTTGGCAAAGCGTCAAAATAGACGGGGCGCTGCAGGAGCAAGTCGAAGAATCCTTCCGCGCTTATGTAATCGGACTCGGACTGCCGGAAAACTTTGTTAAACACGCCCGTTTCGCCTTTGGTTTTCACCGGCTCTTGAAGTGGGTGATGGCCGATTTGCCCCAACGGGCAAATTTCTGTAAAACAGGCTGGAAAAGCTGGGAAAAATGGTCCCAGGTAAAAAATAATATTTATAAAACCACACTGACTACTGACCGTTACTGTTTAAAATGCGGCGCTCCCATTCAAAAACAACAACCGGCTATCATTCTCGAATACGTCACGACCCATCGTTATACCGTCGAACTACACCCCCTTTGTTGGACGCCCCCATCCTAAAATAGATACGTCGCCATATTCCGCCACTTTGATTTTTTCTTTTACCGTCCGCTTTTTTAAAGCACGTTCCAGTTTAAGAGCCTCGGAACGGCTTAAATCAGACTGTACGAAAAGCAGGGAGAAAGGGCCCCTGCCCTTAGTGTATTTGGCTCCTTTCCCTGCCTCATGCATTAATAAGCGCTTGGATAAATTGGTGGTAATCCCCGTATATAATGTTTTGTCCCGGCATTCGATGATATACACACACCAGTTCATCTTAAACCGCCTTATTCATTTCTCTTTCAATTTCACTTAACTGCGCCATAAGGCGCTGCAAGGCGCGCATATCTTTTCCGGGTAGTTTGGCGAGGTTTAGAATCTGTTCTTTAATCGACTTGAAAGCGTCCGCCGTATCAAACGCCGCAACATATTGCGCCGGCGCCGGCGCCGGCGCCACAAACGGTGTCAAAACGGCATCATGGGACAAATCATATACCGATCCATATTCGGCGATCTGGGTTTGAAAACCTAATTCGCTGCTGATTACCCTTTGTAAAGTTAACAAAGAATCCTCTTCCCCGTGGACTAAAAAGACCCTGTCAGGCTTTGTCTTAAAATTACTCAACCAGTCCAGTAAACCTTTCTGATCGGCATGGGCCGAAAACCCGTCGATTCTTTCAATGGCGGCTTTCACAGCCACCTCTTCTCCGTGAATAGTGACCTTCTTTTCACCGTCCAGGATCCTTCTTCCCAATGTGCCTTCAGCCTGATAACCCACAAATAAAACGGTGCATGCGCTCCGCCAGAGATTATGCTTCAGGTGATGCTTGATGCGGCCCGCGTCAGCCATACCGCTGGCCGAAATAATGATCGCGCCGCCCTTTTTTTTGTTAAGGGCCAGGGATTCTTCCACAGACAAAATATAATGGATATCCGGGCCTTCAAAAATAGCCCTGGCATCTTCGCCCTTCATTTTATAGGTTGCCTCATCGTCAAAACAGTAGGGATTATTGATAAACACCTGGGTGGCTTGGACAGCCATGGGACTGTCGATATAGATCTCCATCGGGGGGATCTGCCCTTCTTCTTTTAAATGCTTCAAATCGTAAACCAAGTCCTGGGTCCTCTCGACGGCAAAGGACGGAATAACTAAGTTCCCACCCCTTTTATGGGTAGTTTTTACCACCCTGGCCAAAGCGTCCAGTTTATTTTCAGTATCTATATGATACCTATTGCCATAGGTTGATTCCATGATTACATAATCAGCCTTTTTAATCTCCGCCGGATCCTCTACCAAAGGAGCGTTGATGTTGCCAAGATCCCCGGAAAAGACCAGCTTCTTTTCCTGACCGTCTTCTCTGATACACACTTCAATAATTGCCGAACCCAGAATATGTCCGGCATCCTGAAACCTCACCCTGATCTGGGGCGAGAGGACGATTTCCTTTTCATACATATGTCCCTTAATAAACCGCTGGCATTCCTGGGCGTCTGCGACGGTATAGATCGGGTCCAATAAAGGCAAGCCTCTTCGGGCCAGTTTTCTGTTTTTCCTCTCAACTTCCATTTCCTGAATATAGCCACTGTCCGGTAAAACCACCGCACATAGTTCTTTGGTAGCTTTTGTGGTGTGAACAGTCCCCTGAAAACCATGTCTATAAAGCTTGGGGATCAAGCCGCTGTGGTCGATATGGGCATGTGTCAGGAGTACAAACTGGATATCAGCCGGGTTAAATAGAAATTCAGAGTAATTATGTTCCTTTAGTTCTTTCGAACCCTGGAACATCCCACAGTCGATCAAAAATTTCTCTTCCTGCGTCGTAACTAAAAAGCATGAACCTGTAACAGTGCCCGCCGCGCCACAAAATTGGATTTTCACAACATCCCTTCTTTCTTTTATGAAATATACTCTATTATGAAATATACTCTGTAAGGATTTTTATTTGGAAGCGGTTTAGCAGCCTAAGCCGGCCTGAAACGCCTTTAAGTTTATACCCTGCAGTTTGGCCGGAACGTTTTCTTTTATTAGCTCCGTCCACTCCAATTTTTCCAGCCCCAGCGCCTTGACAAGAGCCCCCAACAAAACGATATTTTGGGTCTTAATATTCCCAATCCTTTCCGCGATCCCGGCCGCATCGACCACCTTGACCTCTTTTATCCTATCCTGCAGGTCTTCCAAAATGCCGTCGGGGTAATTTTCTTTACCAATTAAAACCGGCAGGGAATAGATCTCATAGTCATTGATAATCAAAGTACCGCCCTTTTTCAATTGAGGGAGCCAGCGGACGGCTTCCACCTTTTCAAAGGCCGCCACCAAGTCCGCCTCCCCGGTGCAAATACTGGGAGAATATACTTTGTCGCCATACCTGATCTGCGTCGTCACACTGCCGCCCCTTTGAGCCATCCCGTGGATCTCGGACATTTTTACGTCATACCCCAGTTTCACTAAGCCACTAGACAATATTTTCGAGGTAAGGATCGTCCCCTGGCCGCCAACCCCAACTAATAAAACATTTTTTATCATGGTTATTCACCCACCTTATTAATGGCGTCAAATTTGCACATTTGTGCGCATAAAGAGCAGGCGTTACACTGGGTCTTATCAATCTTTATTTCCCCGTTTTTATTAGAAACGGCGGGGCAGCCGATCTTCATGCAAGCCTTGCACTTCTTGCATTTTTTCTGATCGACCGCGTACGATAAGCCCGCCCTTTTTTTCTGCACGGATTTGAGAAGAGCGCAGGGCTGTTTGGAAATAATGACAAAAGCTTCGGCGGCTCCATAAGCGTCCTGGACGGCTTTTTCCGTTGCGGCCAAATCATAAGGATCCACCACGCGGATATTTTCTTCTTTGATTCCGACCGCCCGGACTATTTTTTCGATATCGACGACTTGAGCGATTTCGCCCATCAGGGTTTTCCCGCTGCCGGGGTTTTCCTGATGGCCGGTCATCGCCGTAATACTGTTGTCGAGGATAATCACAACAATATTGCTCTTATTGTAAACCACATCGACTAAACCGGTGATTCCGGAATGGAAAAAGGTCGAATCGCCAATACAACTGAATACCTTGGTTTTTCTTCCTTCCCGTCGGGCGATCTTTTCCATACCAATAGCTGCGGTAATACTTGCGCCCATGCAGATAACGGTATCCGTTACACTAAGGGGAGGCACTGTCCCCAGAGTATAGCAGCCGATATCGCCTGCCACGACCGCGTCCTTATACTTGCTCAAAGTATAAAACATCCCGCGGTGCGGACACCCTGCGCAAAGGACGGGCGGCCGGCTGGGCGCTTTTAACCCAGTGGTATAGCCTGTTTCGCCGCCGGCGGAAAGCAGGGCTTTTTTGATAATCTCCGGATTGAGTTCGCCGCAAACGGGAATAGACCCCTTGCCAAAACAATTGATTCCTAAAGATTTAACGTGTTTTTCCAGATAAGGGTCATTTTCTTCGATCACATAGATTTTTTCCACGCCTTGGGCAAAGTCCTTGATAAGCCGGTCCGGAAGGGGATGGCTCATCCCGATCTTCAGGTAAGAAGCTTCCTCTCCAAATACTTCCTTAGCATACTGATAGGAAATGCCGCTGGTAATGATACCGGTCTTCTTAGCACCCCATTCAATGCGGTTTAAAGGACTATTTTCCGAGTACTCCTTAAGCAAAAGCATATTCTTTTCCACCACGACGTGTCTAAGTTTGGCTATAGCCGGGGTACAAATATATTTTTCAGCATTTTTTATATACGGTTTTACAGGCGCTTCAAGACGGTCTTCCAACTCTACCAAGCTCTTGCTGTGGCAAACCCGGGTGGTCAGGCGCAGCAAAACGGGCGTATCAAACTTTTCACTGACTGCAAAGGCTAATTTGGTAAAATCCTTGCACTCCTGGCTGTCGGATGGTTCCAGCAGGATCAGCCGGGCGGCGGGGGCATATAAACGGTTGTCCTGTTCATTCTGGGAACTGTGGCAACCGGGATCATCGGCGGTCACAACAACGAGTCCGCCGTTCACCCCTTCATAAGCGATAGTGAACAAAGGATCGGCGGCTACGTTAAGCCCTACATGCTTCATTGCCGCCAGTGCTCTTCCCCCGGCAATAGAAGCGCCGCAGGCCACTTCCAATGCTACCTTTTCATTGGGCGCCCATTCGGAATTAATTTCTTTATAATTCGAAATGTTTTCCAATATTTCTGTGCTTGGCGTCCCGGGGTAAGCGGCAGCCACATGGCATCCGGCTTCATAAGCGCCCCGGGCCACAGCTTCATTACCTGTCATAATTATTTTCATGGTCTTATCTCCCCCTGTTTGGTACAACTCTTTCTCATCTTCATTTAATAAATATTTTAACATGTTTTTATACTCATTACATTGTTTCCGGTAATTTTTGATAGCTGCAGCCTAAACCAGTAAAAGGCTTCAGTTTGCCTGAAACCTTTTTATTTCCTGCAGATTTTGCTCATTAATGTCGTTTATGGCTGGGTTTCCAGTCAATCAGGGAGGCCGGATTCAGGATGTCCGCAAGACAATCAGCATCCTCCCCGGCCGTTTTTGGCGGTATGGTTTCCCTCAGCCGCCCGGCAATGTTGGGGTATTTTTTTTGCAAGGTTACTCCCATCTCCTGTAAAATGTTCCTGCAAGTGTTGTAGTTGACGCTTGGATTATGTTCCTGTTTGGATAAAAACTCCGCAATGCTTTGGGCGATGGATAAACGGCGAATTTTACGGACATCATCCGCGATGATGTTCGTCAGTTTTTTCACCTTGTCCAGAATTTCCGGATCATTTATATATTTGGGAAATGAAACCATCCAAAAATAATAACCATATAACTCTAACAAATTTATATATACGTTGTATAACGATCCTTCAATCGTTTTTCTCCGGTATCTACCCATTATAATAACCACAATACTCAGCAGGATCAAGAGAATGAACCCCACTAAGGTATACAAAAGTCACGCCTCCAATAAATAAGTATATTATACATTATTCGACATCTGCCATACAATTCCTACCGATGGGCAATTCTTTTTTCACCCCGCTATTTCCAATTGACAACGAATAATGAAAATAGGCATAATTAGTTAACTGATATATCTTATTTGCACTAGGAGGCTCGGCTTTGGAACATCAATATGATTGCATCGTAATAGGCGCGGGGGTCGTGGGAAACGCCGTAGCAAGACAGCTATCCGCCTGCAGCGTGACCATCGCGGTACTGGAAAAAGAACAGGATCTCTGCTTCGGAACAAGCGGGCGCAACTCGGGCGTACTGCACGCCGGGTTTAACAATAAGACCGGCAGCAAAATGGCCCGCTTTTGCGTGGAAGGCAACCTTGAGTTTGACAGGATCGCTGAAGAATTGGACGTTCCGTTTAAAAGGACCGGCAAATTGATCGTCGGCTTTAGCGACGATGACAAGAATAGTCTGCGGGCAATGAAAGCGCAGGGTGACGCGAATGGCGTCCCCGGCCTGGAAATAGTAGGCAAGGAACGGATCAGAGAATTAGCCCCCTTTATCGCCGGCGAGTTCGCGATGTACTCACCCATGACCGGAATCCTCAATCCTTTCATTTATACAGTCGCCCTGGCGGAAAACGCTCATAAAAACGGCGCGGCATATTTCTTTGCTTGCCCTGTGACCGACATATTTTATCAAGATGGGCGCTACCGTATTACAGCGGGTGGCCGAAATTTCGCGTCGCGCTGGATAATCAACTGCGCCGGACTGGAATCCGACAAAATATCCGCTCTGCTCGGTATCAAAGGCCATAAACTCTATCCCTGCCGCGGCGAATATTTCATTCTTGACAAGAAGGCCGGGCAGTATCTCGGTATCCCCGCCTATCCTGTCCCCAATCCCCGGGAGGGCGGATTGGGTATCCACCTCACTCCCACTATTGATGGTAACATCCTCATCGGGCCGAGCAGCAAATATATCGAAGAAAACGATAATTATTCCGTGACGCAGGATATCATGGACCTTCTCATTAAAGATGGCGGCAGAATATTTCCTTATCTGAAGCGGGAATATTTTATCCGGAATTTCGCCGGTATCCGGCCCAAGCTGGTTGGACCGCAGGAGGGCGGTTTTGCGGATTTTGTCATTGAGCGGCGTTCTGAAGCGCCTTATGCTATAAACCTTGTCGGTATCGAATCGCCGGGCCTGACCAGTGCGCTGCCCATCGCGCGTGAAGTGGTACGGCTGATCCGGGAGGTCGAGCCGCTAAAACCAAATCCCGGCTTTGACCCGGTGCGTAAAGGCCCCCCCGCCTTTGCCGGTCTGACCAACGGCCAACGGCGTGCGCTCATCCAACAGAACCCCGACTACGGCGAAATCATCTGCCGCTGTGAAAATATCACCAAAGCCGAGGTGCTTGAGGCCATCAACAGGCCGTTGGGCGCCGCGACAGTCACCGGCGTCAAGTACCGCTGCCGCCCGATGATGGGCAGGTGCCAGGGCGGCTACTGCCAAACACGGATCACCGAGCTGCTCCGTCAGGAGAAGAAGCTCGCTGTAAAAGAGGTATTATACCAGCGGAAGGGCTCCAATATGTTTACGGGGGTGGCGCTTAAATGACGGCGATCCATAAAGAGGCGGTCATCGTCGGCGGCGGCCCCGGCGGGCTTGCCGCAGCGGTGAAACTCAAACAACAAGGCATCACTGACATCATTATCCTCGAACGGGAAAAGCAACTGGGAGGGATCCTGCGCCAATGCATCCATGACGGTTTTGGCCTGACCCGCTTCGGTGAAACGCTCAGCGGTCCGGAATATGCCCAGCGCTTCATTGATCTTGTCGAACAGGAGAAGATCGAATACAGGACCGATACCACGGTCCTTTCAATTTCACCTGAGAAACACCTTACAGCAGTGTCGCCGCAAGGGCTGCTGGAAATTGACAGCGCCGCGGTGATCCTCACGACGGGCTGCCGCGAGCGGACCCGCGGTTCGGTTGCCATTCCGGGCGAGCGTCCGGCCGGTATTTATACGGCAGGGGTCGCCCAGACTTATCTCAACCTTAAAAATATCATGGTTGGAAAAAAGGTTGTTATACTGGGTTCCGGCGACATCGGGCTGATTATGGCCCGCAGATTTACGCTTGAGGGCGCTAAGGTTGAGGCGGTGTTTGAACTGCAGCCATATCCCGGCGGTTTGGCGAGAAACGTCGAACAGTGCCTCAACGATTTTGACATTCCTCTCTATTTAAGTCACACTATTACCGATATCATCGGCGGCGCACGTCTTGAAGCAGTGATAGTCAGCGAGGTGGATGAACAAAAGCGCGTCAAGCCCGGAACCTCTCGCCGCATCGAGTGCGACACATTGATCTTATCAGTGGGGCTGATCCCCGAAAACGAGCTTTCCGCAGGAGCGTCGGTGGCCCTTGACCCCAGGACGGGCGGCGCATATGTGGATGAAAACTTCATGACCGGCGTCGAGGGTATCTTTGCCGCGGGCAATGCCCTGCATGTGCACGATCTGGTCGACTTTGTTTCCCTGGAAGCGGAGAAGCTGGCCGAGGCAGCCGCAAAATTCATCCGCCGCGGAAAACTTCCCGTTTGCGGCATCAAGCTTGTGACCGATAAGAATATCGGGCATATCATACCGCAGTCGATCAGCGGAACAAAGGACGTCACATTGACTTTGCGGGTAGGCAGGCCGTTAACGGGTGGCGCCCTGAAGCTTCAACAGGACCATCAGGACCTTCTGTCCCAAAAGTTTATCAAGCTCGTCCCTGCTGAAATGATTGAGATCAAGCTGGCTAAGGAATTAATAAAATCAACCAGTGAGATAAAGGTGGTCATTGCACATGAATAGAAGGTTTACCTGTATCGTCTGCCCTAACGGCTGTGAAATTACAGCGGAACTCGACGGCGGCAAGATCGTATCGGTTGCCGGAGCCCGCTGCAAAAAAGGCGGGGCCTATGTCAGGCAAGAACTAACCTGCCCGAGGCGGACCTTTTCCACGTCAATTATATTGGAGGGCGGCAAACTTCCTCTCGTCAGCGTACGTCTGACCAAACCGATCCCTAAGGAAAAAATATTCGCGGTAAACGAGTTGATCCACCGCCAGAAAGCGCAAGCACCGGTACGCATTGGGCAAATTGTTTTGGAAAATGTCCTTGGACTTGGCTCCGACGTTATTATTACTAAAAATGCCGACAGGCTGAGCTAGTCTGCGAAACCCTATTTCCACCACAAACAAAAGAAGCCCTTAAAGGGCTTCATATTAAAAAATGCGGGAGGATTGTGATTGTCTTTATTTTATTCGATAAACCTTAGAATTTCCTGAGAAAAACAACCTATATGGATAAAAAGCAAGATGGTATATTCTCCCCTTGGATTCAGTTCCTAACATTTAGCGTTATAAAGGTCCAAGGCCGCTTCCAAGGCCGCGCCGATATCCGATGCGTACCCCTGTTGAGCCATAGCGTCGCTCAAAGCTGTTAAAAGAAGCAGTACATACCTCTTTTTCGAAGATTCTCCCATGAGCCCTACTCTCCAGGCTTTGCCTTTGAAGTCGCCCAGTCCTCCGCCTATTTCAATGCCATATTGCTCCAGCAAAAACTGGCGTACCTTAGCGTCGTCCACCCCTTCCGGAATCCATACGGTATTCAACGTAGGCAGCCGGTATCCTTTCTTTACCGCCATCGACATTCCCAGGGCCTCAACTCCCCGGATAAAGGCCTGTTGGTTTTGGATATGGCGGGCAAACCTGACCTCCAGACCCTCTTCCCGGATAATCATAAGGGCCTCCCGCAGCCCGTAAATCATGTTAATGGGCGCAGTGTGATGATAGACCCGCTGTTGTCCCCAATAGTTCTTAATCATAGTTAGATCCAGATACCAGCTCTGAACCTTGGTCTTTCTTTGGGAAATTATTTCGCAGGCTTGATCATTAAAGGTTATCGGAGATAGTCCGGGCGGACAGCTGATAGCTTTTTGCGTCCCGCTATAGCAAGCGTCGATCCCCCATTCGTCAACTTTTAGCTCCACACCGCCCAAAGAAGTGACAGCATCCACCACCATCAACGCTCCATATTCTTGGGCCAGTTTGGCGATCGTTTTCAGAGGCTGCAAAACACCGGTCGATGTTTCTGCATGGACGATGGCTACCAGTTTTGCTCTTCCTGCTTTCTCCAGAGCCTGTTTGACTTGCTCCGGTTCGATGGCTGAGCCGAAAGGCGCTTCCACGTTAATTACTTCTGCTCCACACCTTCCGGCAATGTCACGCAGCCTTTGACCAAAAACACCCGCCACACAGACCACCGCCTTGTCCCCCGGCTCCAGCAGGTTTACCATGACCGTTTCCATTCCGGCGCTCCCCGTACCCGACATAGGCAATGTCAACTGGTTTTTGGTCTGGAATACAAAACGGGTCAACTCCATCGTTTCATTCATGATTTCCATAAATTGAGGGTCCAAATGGCCTACCATGTTGCTTGACATAGCGCGCAATACACGTGGTGATGTTTCCACCGGACCAGGCCCCATCAAAAGACGATACCCGGGGTTTAGTTGCCCGTATCCACTTGTCATACGATCACCTCTTAATATCTCAATTTTATAAATTATATCATATATAATAGTAAACAATAGAATTGCATCTTTAAAAAAAACAGGGCCGCACTGAATATCAAATAACAGTGCAGCCCTGGGGAGAAGTTGCTATCTGGTTACCAAAACAGAACAACGGGCATGAGTGACCACTTGGGAACTGACACTGCCCATTAGAAAACGGCTGACTCCGGTTTTACCCCGGGTCCCTATAATTATCATAGTAACTTTTTCTTCCTCGGCAATCCGGCATATTTCCTCAGCCGGACTACCAATGACCGCTTTCGTTTGATAAGGTATCTGCAATTCATCAAATTTTTTCCCCACCTTGGCAAGGTCTTCTTTAACCTCTGCAGCCATATCCCTATTCCGTTCTTCGATACTTTGTTGCAATGTTTTTTTGGCGGGTCCGTAAACAGGGATCGGGTGTATGACCTCTAATAATATCACTTCCGAGCCTTCGTTTCTGGCTAATTTCAACGCAAGATCAACGCCTTTATAGGATTGCGCCGAGCCATCGACCGCCACCAATAATTTAGTTAACATCATTCATTCCTCCTTACTTTCAATATTATTATTGTGCCCTACCAGGCATAGCCGGTCATCACCGGTAATTCAACTGTTGTTTTTTTGTAAGACCGTTCCTGTTCCTTTATCAGACCGTTCCTGTTTGATCTTTTTCGCTTCAATCCAACCCCATACTAAAACGGGGATAGCGCAGAGCCAAGGGATGATATTGCCGGCTGAACTTCCAACATAGTTTGTTAATCCCAATCCCTTGTCATGAAAAATCATCGCAACCGACGTATGGGCCAGAACTGCCGCGCCAATAAATATTATGAAGGGCTGTTCGTTCATCCATTTAGCCAGCCAGTTACTCCCAAATACTAATATCGGTACAGAGAGCAATAAACCGAATATCACCAGGCTGATCTCGCCATGTGCCGCCCCGGCAACACCCATAACATTATCAAAAGCCATCGACAAATCGGCGACTATAATCGTCGCAATAGCTCCCCAGAATTTATTACTATGACTTACATGTTCATTTCCCCCTTCTTTATGGGTCACAAGTTTCCAGGTAATGTAAATCAGGATTAATCCTCCGAAAGCACTAAGATACTTGATCGTTAAAAGTACTGTGGCAATAGCGGTAAAAATCACACGCAGAATTATGGCTCCTCCCGCGCCGATTATGGAGGCTTTTTTCCGCTGCTCAGCAGGAAGGTCTTTGATAGCCAGTCCTATAACGGCTGCATTGTCCCCTGACAAAGCCAGATCAATAACCGTAATTGAAAATATGGCTTGAAGAATACCTAAAACAGAAGATGATTCCATAATAACAAACTCTCCTTTGAACATTTGATTACATGATTACAACTAATTTAAGCACAACACTACATAGACATTGTGATAGATATTGGGCATTTTAATAAATACACAAGTAGTAGGGCATCACCCCTAATTTATCACAACATCTTTATTATAATAGCAGTTTCTACTAACATTTACAATGTTATTACGATCTATCGCTTAAAAAAATCAATAATAACTACGGGGCGGCAGATTAATAAGCCGTCCCTGTTTTGCTTTGTATAACGAAAAGGGCTGGTCTAAACAAAATTACTGTTTTGACACAACCCCTCATGACGCGCTTCATTATATAAAAAAGACCGGGACTTAGGGCTCCCGGTCGGCCTGGCAATACTTAAAAATTATTCTGGCGACGTCTGCTAACATTCTGATTTCCTGTTGGCTTTGGTTTCGTAAGATATAAATCAATTCGTCCAGTTCCGGATCACTTTTAGATGTGTAGTCCTTCACTAAATAATCTAAACTGACACCCAAAGCTTCCCCTAGTTTAATTAAAGTTTCAAGACTTAGTTTTCTTTCTCCCCGTTCAATCTGTCCAAGAAACGACACAGATATATTAGCTTTTTCCGCTAAAACCTCTTGAGTTAGTCTTTTGTTTAAACGTTCTTGTTTTATACGCTTGCCAAGCAAACGATAATTCACAGCCTCAACCCCTTTACTAGTAACTATAATAGCTGGTTGAGGCTTAATTAATACTCCATAAGCGTTATTTTATGTTGCTATTAGCTGTAAGAAGATTTAAACTATACTTGTCAATTGAAAATCACACCAGGGAAAACAGTCTTTTTCTCTGGTGTGATTTGATAAATATAAATCTTTCGGAGTGACGTTTGGCAATGAAATACCTTTTTTACAAATTTACCGCCTATTTTTTAATTTCATTTGGGCTTATTATATGGGGCACTGGGTATTTTTTATATGAATATATAAATATTTCTTCCCGGGTAATCTTTTTGCTGTGCCTGATCCTGCAAACGGTAAACAGCTTTTATTGCGGTATCCTAATTAATAAATTGCATCAGTCTGCATATACGGACACCTTAACAAATTTATCGAATAGGAAATGCTTTTACGAAAAGCTGGTTTATGAAATGGAAGCGATAAATAGAACCAAGTCAGAAATATGTCTGGCCATGATAGACATTGATGATTTTAAAAACGTTAATGATACGTATGGTCATCTGGAAGGGGACAGGGTACTTCAGCAACTTGCAAGACTTCTTCAAAGTAATGTTAGAGCTATAGATACTGTTGCCAGGTGGGGCGGTGAGGAGTTTACGATAATTTTCCCCCATACAAGCATTCAGGGAGCATTGGTCGTGGCGGAAAGATTAAGAGCCGCCGTAGAAAATTATCCTTTCAGCAGCAAGATAACCATTAGTATCGGTCTTGTTTCCACCAAAGAGAGAAAAAATATTGATTGTTTCATAAAAATCGCAGATGAAGCTTTATATAAGGCTAAACAGGAAAAAAACATAGTTTTAGGTTGTTAGCCCCGCGCACCAAAAATACAGGCCCTGGCAAGCGATAACTGCCAGGGCCCTTAAAATAACTGAGTTTGGTGCGGCTGAGAGGACTTGAACCTCCACGAAGTTGCCCCCACTAGAACCTGAATCTAGCGCGTCTGCCAATTCCGCCACAGCCGCATGTTTGTTATTATACCATGTGGCACTATAAAATACCACCGGTTTTCGTATAAATGGCTGGGGCGGCAGGACTCGAACCTACGAATGACGGAGTCAAAGTCCGTTGCCTTACCAACTTGGCTACGCCCCAATCAAATGGTGGAGGGGGAAGGATTCGAACCTTCGAAGGCATAGCCAGCAGATTTACAGTCTGCCCCCTTTGGCCAACTCGGGAACCCCTCCATATTATGAGGTGGGAGGCGGGAGGTAAGAGGCTGGAATTATTATCTCCACATCCCACTTCTCATCTCTGATTTCGAGTAATGGAGCCGACGATGGGACTCGAACCCGCAACCTGCTGATTACAAATCAGCTGCTCTGCCAATTGAGCTACGTCGGCATAATGGCGGAGCTGACGAGAGTCGAACTCGCGATCTCCTGCGTGACAGGCAGGCATGTTAGGCCAGCTACACCACAGCTCCGTATTGTATGTGATGCGAGAGGTTGGAGGTAAGTTTGGCTCACTTCTAACTTCCCACTTCGCAATTCTAAAATGGTGACCCGGATGGGACTCGAACCCATGTTACAGCCGTGAAAGGGCCGTGTCTTAACCTCTTGACCACCGGGCCATATTAGATGTTAGAGGTGAGAGGTTGGATGTGGGAAACCGGATACTCTCTTAAATTCTCGCTTCCTCGCTTCTCACTTCTCAACTGGTCGGGGCAGAGGGATTTGAACCCCCGACTCCCTGGTCCCAAACCAGGTGCGCTACCAAACTGCGCTATGCCCCGCTATTGACGTGACAAAGTATATAATAACAAATTTACCTCTTGCGGTCAAGTGTTCTGAACTATTTTCCGGCAAAGATAGTGTGCAAGTTTAATTGCCTTGCCCATTGTCCGGCAAATACTTTAAGGAAATGTGGCATATTTGTCCTGTAAGTTAATAACATAATTATATAACCATACTCCAGCGGATAATGAGGTGATTCTAGTGCCTATCGAAGACCGGATCCGGGAAAAAATAATCCTGAGCGGGATTGACCGTATCGTTGCCACCCTGATCGAACTCAGCATTGCAAAAGGCGTAAACCGTACCTACCTCCTGGATAGAGCCATTATGGAGGTAAAAGAAATCCGCCCTCTTCTGTTAACGCTAATTGAGGCTCGCGAGGACCGTCTGGAACCCCTCATCCGTCAGTTAATTTCCCAGAAACTTCCCCCCCGTCCCCTCCTCCTCAGTTTTGGCAATCTCCAAAAGAACTTGGATATGATCCTGAATGCGGCTCTGTCCAAAACTGATCCGCCCCCGCAGGATCTGCCACAACCCCCAGCCCCGGAACCGGCCATAAAAGAGGTTCCGGAGGCAACCGCCGGGGTGAGCCCACAGGTGAACCCGGTAATAGCTCAGGAACCTGCGGCAGCCCCGGAAGCGCTGCCCGAAAGCCCTCCTTCACCCCTCCCGGATACTCCGGAGGCGCTTCAAGAAGACATGGAGAGTCAGGGAAAAAAACAGATCCCTTCTGTTTTCCTCTTGGAAGAACTGCTGAGAGCCCTGGGCAAAGGTAAGATTTTTTTGAAAGACTACGCCTACCGCAGTTTACTATTCGAATTTTATTTTCCGGATAACAAGCTTGGTTTATACCTGGTTTCACCTGCCAAAGCGGATTTAAAAAAATATGAAGCCCTCCTTAGAAAGGAAGGCCTAAAGTTCCTGGAAATTTTTCCTGACGAACTGGACAATTACCGTCAGTTGTCCCGCAAGATCCAGCGGTTCCTGTAGTTATGCCGCAGTTCTTTATTCAGATCCAGCTTAGCTCAATTTGATCCCCGTTTTGCAGATTATAGGTGTATTCCTTTTCTTCCCCATTCACCAAAATGACCGGGTAAGTTTTGCCGGGCGGCGGCACCGGCGAAAAATTGATCTCCTTGAAAATATCAATCAAAATCGGCTGGTATTTATCTGTCCCAAAGCGGTATTCCACCCGGTCTCCCGGTACGATCTTGGTATAGCGGCCGGCAGATTTGCCGTTTACCTGGATCTCAACATTATTCAGCCCCACCTTCTCACCGTTTACGGTCACTTCCACAGCAAGTCTTGTTTCTTTAGGTATATAATTATCCACAACCAAATCCCCTGATATTTCCACAGTGATCTGATCCCCCGCCGCAATTTCCTCCCGGGGGTCCGCTTTTATTCCATTTTTATTTATACAGATAAAATCCAGCAGCGGCAACTCCTTGTTATTGACCCAGATCACCTCATTCTCCCGGCACAGTCCCATTTGGACCAATATATCCAAAATCGTCCGGGAAACTTTCACGCTGGCTATATAACCGTCCCGCACCGGGTCATCCAGGGTCAAATACTCATCACCCACCTGGATCGTCGGCGTTAGCTCACAAGTTTCTCCATTCACCGTGCAACTGCCCAAAGTACTTGATAATAAATCGCGGAAAGTCACGTTTGCATTTTCTCCCGCCATTCCCTCGATAAAAACGAGGTCGTCTCCCGGTCGTATTAACGTCCCAAACTCCGCTTGCTGTCCATTTAAACGCAGGAGGCCCGGCCTCCCCGGCTTGCCCTTTATAACATGTAACTGACCGTTGATCTCACAGGTCAGGGCCATCCCCGGGCGTCCATAGAAATCCCTAATATTGTATCCTCCCGCCACCAGGGCTTCGGCCATATTATTCTGCATCAGATTCAACAACCTTACAGGCTTCTCGTTAATGGTGACAGTGATAAAACCTAATGTTTGGCTGGTTAAGGCGGTGTAACCGATTCCCAGCACCGTTATATAATCAGGACCGGAATATTCCGAAGCAAGACCACTGACATTGGCTAATTTTCCGGCGCTTTGCACCGCAATGCGGTTAGTAGGTATTCCCAGCATATTGGACAGGCTGTAAGTCAAACCCGGAGTTAGACTGCCGCCTCCCACCAGCAAAAGAGCCTGAGGCGATTTGCCGTTTAAAGCATGGATTTCCTGCGCAATAGCCGCAGCCAGCGTATCTACTGCCGGGGTCAGAGCTTTCTGGACCTCTCTACAGCCCAGTTCCTGTTCAAAACCCAGAACATCCACCGCTTTTATCTTTTCTTCGGTTTTCAGTCTTCTTTTCACGTCTTCAGCGACACTAAAGTCCAACAAATAGTGGTCGCTCAAGGCCTCCGTGATTTCATCCCCGGCCATAGGCACCATCCCATAAGCCAGGATCGAGTTCCCGCCGCAGACCGCAATGTCGGAGGTCCCTGCCCCGATATCCACCAGGACCAGGTTCAACCGCCTCATGGTCGGGTTTAAAACAATATTCGCCACTGCTATAGGCTCCAGAGTAATACTGGACAGCTCGAGACCGGCATATTCCACGGCACTCTGTAATGAATCAACAACAATCCGCGGCAAAAAAGTAGCCACTACTTCCACTTCGGCTTCCTGCCCCTTTTGCCCGACCAGAAATCCAATATTGCTTCCATCCAGCCGCTGCTCCCTGATACTATAACCTACGCAATAATATTGCTGCGATATAGGAGTGTTGGACTGTCCCTTGGGCAAGGCCAATTGGGCTTCCTGTACGGCCTGCAACTCCAAAGCAATCGCTTCATCCTTGGTGAAGGTCGTTGTGTAACTATGCCGGACCCTGGCGACGCCTTTAACTGTCTTCAGAGATCTGCCCGCCGCCGCAACCGCCACTTCTTTCAGAGGCTGGCCGCAAAGGGCTGACATCTCTTGCACCAGATCATTAATTACCTGTCCCACCTGTTCAACGTAATGGATTTGTCCGTCCAGCATGGATCTTGTTTTATGTTCCTGGCAGATTAAATTAGATATAACCAACTCTTCACCCTCATAACGGGCCAGAAGCGCCATAACAGACCTCGTGCCGATATCTAAAACAAATACCTCATCCTGCACCGGCTTCACCTCCACTTACATTGCATTCTACTTGCTTTCAGGCGTTTTTTTATACTCCAGGCTCAACTGATAGTACCCCTCGGCGTGTTTACGCCTGCTCGCGGTTACATCTTCATCCAGGGTTTTTATCACTTTCGCCGGCATGCCAATTACTAAGGATAAAGGCGGGATTATAGTGTTTTTAGTAATAACAGCCCCCGCGCCTACTACAGAACCACACCCGATGACCGCGCCGTCCATGATCACAGAACCCATGCCGATCAGGCAATAATCCTCAATCGTACAGCCATGCAGCACGACACTATGGCCGACTGTGACATACCTGCCGATTTTCGTAGCGTTATTTAAGTCCACATGAACGGTGGAGTTATCCTGAATATTCGAGTACTCTCCTACCACCACTTGATTCAAATCGCCCCGCAAAACCACATTGTACCAAACGCTGCTTCCTTTTTCTAAAACAACCTCTCCAATTACTTTGGCCCCGGCAGCAATAAACGTATCCTCCGCCACACAGGGCGCCTTCTTTTGAAACGAAAATATTTTTTCTATTTTTTTCACCTTCCCTATGCTATCGGATAAATTACCGCTAGGGGCGTTGGTAAAAAAAGACCCCTCCTGATTCAAACCCGATTTCCCGGGACTGAATTATTTGTTCTGTACTTCCGGTAAACAGGATCCCTTTACTGCGAAGCGCTCTAAAAAATTTATAATAAAGTATGGATTTGGTTTCTTCCGTAAAATAAATAACAACATTCCGGCAAATAATCAGATCCATTTGCTCGGGGAAGGGGTCCCGCAAAAGATTGTGGTGTTTGAAGGTTATGATTTTTTTCAACTCTTGCTTGGCCTGATAGCCATCCCCGGACAAAGTAAAATACTTCTGCAGCAAGCCCTGAGGGATCCCTGAAGCGATCTTGGCAGTATAAACCCCGGCCTGAGCTTTAGCCAGAACCTGGTTGTCAACGTCTGTGGCAAGAATAGCGTGTTGCCCCCGGGGAGCTTTTTCCGCTAAAATCATGGCCATAGTGTAACATTCTTCTCCAGTAGAACAACCGGCGCTCCAAATCTTTAAATTGGGATTCTGCGCTAGAAGCACAGGCAAATGCTGGTCTTCCAGGATTCTCCATTGGGTTGGATTCCGGAAGAACTCCGACACATTGATAGTAACATGATTAACAAACCGCACAAACAGCGCTTTATCCTTGCCTAGTATTTCGATAAATTGTTCATAATCCCCAATATTTAAAGTACGCATCAGCGTATTGATCCTTCTTTCCATCTGCGGACGCTTATACCCGGTCAAATCTAAATCCAAGTATTTTCGCAGATGCTCTAAAAACAACTCGTAGCTGTCCATGTGATACTCCTATCCCCAAATGTTACTTTATTTCTTGCTTATTACTGCTTTTTCCTCCTTTATCCGAAGAATCTTTAGCTATTTTTATAATATTTTTGTAGTTCCTTAGTATTTCCTGCTTTGCACAAATTTCGCTAACTCCCTCAACGACTGGGTAGTAGGAACATCCGGCAGCAGATCCAATTGACCTTGGCATTTTTTAATATACTTATCTGCCAGGGACCAGGAATAGGAAATGGCGGGGGTCCGAAAAACCAGGTTCATGACGGCGGCGGTCCCGGTTTGGGACTTTGACCCGCCTGCCAGGCATAGCAGTAAATGATCCCGGACTTCCTGATCCCCCGACTGCAGGGCTGCGATCAGCGGCAGGGTAACGATTCCTCCCTGCAAATCATGGCCCACCGGCTTCCCCAGAGTCTTTTCATCTCCCAAATAATCTAAAATATCATCGGTGATCTGGAAAGCCATTCCTAGGTAGTAGCCAAACCGGCCCAGGATCACCGCAGTCGGAGGCGGAGCCCCGCCGGCCAAAGCTCCGGCTTGACAGCACAGGGAGATCAAAAGAGCCGTTTTTCTTTTTATCCGGCTCAAATAAGTGCGAAGGCTTTGCTGATAATTATCTTTAAGAGCAATCTGCTGGATTTCCCCCCGGCACATCTCTACACTGGTTTGCGCCACTAGAGTGTTAAGACGGGGGATTTTATAAATTTCGATCATGGACAGCCCTTGAGCCAAAATGGTATCGCCTTGATGCAGGGAAAAATCATTCCCGTAAAGAGCTTTGATCGTCGGTTTCCCCCTCCGGGTCTGTGAACAATCAATTACATCATCATGAACCAAAGAAGCCATATGGATCAATTCAAAGGCGGAAGCCAGAGGAACAATGTTTTCTTTGCCGGCATTACCATACTGGGCGCACATGACCGTACAGGCCGGTCTGATTCTTTTCCCTCCGGCTTGTATCAATTGTAAATAGCTCTTATTAAGTTTCTCCAGATCAGTTTTTAGACATTTAAATAAGGTTGCATTGACCTCATCCAATTCAATCTTAATATCCTTAAATACTTCACAGACTTGCATTTCTACACCGGTTGGGCCCTTCCCATTTTTCACCCAGGGCCCCCAGGATCGTTCTAAATATAGCCCGTCCTTCCGCCGAGGGAATTCTGGCGCAAATATCCCAAGCTTGATACCAGACTTCCGGTTCGGGTATACCGAGCGGATTTCTTTCCCAATGGGCCCTTAGTTGACCAAAACAAGCGCCGAGCTTACGCGGCATCTCAGTTATGCAAGTATTTTCGCAGACTGAACGCGCTCCCCAAAGGCAAGCTGTTTCCCCCAGATTTATCATAATTGCCGGATGCGCAAATAAGCCGCCGTACTCATCAGCCGACAAATCCCCGCGGATCCTTTCCATATGCACCCCGCGAATCATATCGGCAAAATCATGAAGATAAGGTTGAAGTTCCGGTCGGCTGATTTCGGCGCAAGCCAAGCTGTATAAGAGGTCCCCCATTAAAATGTGGTATTTGTTCTTGTCCTTCCGCGGGTCTGTTTCGTCATCCGAAATAGACCAGTGCAGTTGGGTAGCCAGAGAAAAAAGGTGTAGGCTTCCAGCCAATTGCAGGGTCAGAGCATTAGGTTCTCTTGCTGTTTTGGCGCCTGCTAAACATAATATCGGCAACCAGAGATGACTTTCCGCTCCCAAGGAAAACGAAGAAGAATGCAAAAGGAAGCCGCTATTCTTTTTCAGAACATGGTAATTCCGAGCCTTGATTTTTGTAATCTCCGGCATGAATTTAATAATCACCTTTTCCAGCATTCAGCCACCTCCTTCATTGTATTATACCAAACTTTCCCCTTAATAATGCTCTGGGCGGCTAAGAAACAAATTAAAAACGCCATCTTACACACATTAAGTATGTAAAGCTGGCGTTTATCGTTTTTCCCTTCGTCGAGGTAAAATAAATATCCCCCCTATAAATTTACCGCTTCTTTTTGCAGCACTTCATTGATTCCCCGTTTAACCTCGGTGGCGGTCATGTTTCCCGCTTTGAATTTCTCCACCAGGTAATTGCACGCATCCCAGGGATCTACATTTTCACCACATGTGAACACATCTACGGCTGCATATCCTAACTCAGGCCAAGTGTGGATGGCAAGGTGTGATTCCGAGATTATCACAACACCGCTGACGCCTTGTGGGCTGAATTTATGGAAAACAAACTCCCGTACTTCGGCCCCTGCTTCCAGCGCTGCTTTAACCATGTTTTCTTCAACCCTTTTGATGTCATTCAAAAGCTCGAATTCACATCCATACATTTCGGCCAGCACATGACGGCCCAATGCCTTCATTTATCATGCCCCCTTTACTCCTTTTTGTCTTTCGAAAATGACCCCAACAAACGTTGGGGTCCAATCCAATCAAAATAAATTTTAGCATATCCCTAGGTGATGTCAACATAAATATTTTTTTTACCGTCTTCCATCATTTTTTTAAAGGCATCCAGCATCTCCTGACAATTATCATGTACTTTTTTGACCAGGACGTAATGAAACAACTTTGAAAATACGGGGATCCCTAAGTCAAATTCCAAGGCCAGCAACACTTTGCTGCCCTGCCCCTCCGGAAGGATGCTCCACTGTCCTTCGAATTTGGCCAGATCCCCTTTAATTAACCGGTAGCGGATTATTTTTTCTTCCGGATCAAACTCGTCTAATTCCGTCCAGCGGATCCGGCTTCCCTCCACTTCTGTAAACCAGGCTGTTACTGTTTTTCGATAGCTGCGTTCCAGAACCTTCACGCTCTGAACATTTTTCATATATTGGGGATAACTCTCCATATCGCAGATCAAATCATAGACCTTATCAGGCGACCCGCACATGGTTTGCGATAATTCCAGTCTTGGCATCTTCTACCTCCTTTCACAGCGCCATTATTTCTTCCGTATATTTGATCGCGTTATCCAAGGCGGCTACAAAATAGTCCAGTTCCTGCTGTGTTATCAAAAATGGCGGCTCCACCCGGATCACTTTAGGATTATTCAGGGTATAGGCCACCAATATCTTATGCTCTAAAAGCTGCGCCATGACCACTCCCCCCGCCGCTTCTTCCGTCAATTCAATACCCACCAAAAGCCCCCTGCCTCTTACTTCCTTTACCACAGAAGGATATATTTTGGGAAATATTTGCAGTTGGTCGAGAAGATATTCCCCTTTTTCCCGAACCTCTTCCAGTAAACATCCTTCAGTCAAGACACGCAAAGCCGCCAGTGCGGCAGAACAGGCCAGGGGGTTGCCGCCGAAGGTGGAAGTATGAATGAGCGGCTCCCGGAGCAAAACATCCCAGACAGGAGGCCTTACAGTAATAGCCCCAATTGGCATTACCCCTCCGCCTAAGGCTTTAGCCATTACCATAATGTCCGGAACTACATTTTCCGCCTCACAGGCAAATAAATAACCTGTCCGTCCCAAGCCGGTCTGAACCTCGTCGGCAATGAGCAAAATGCCTTCCTCGTCACAAATCTTACGCAATCCGGTAAGATACCCATACGGGGGAACATGAACGCCTCCTTCCCCTTGTACCGGCTCTACGATGATAGCGGCTACATTTTCATCCAAGGCCGACCTCACCGGCTCCAACTGCCCATAGGGCACAAAATGCACCTGGGGCAGCAGCGGTTCGCTGGAGAGGCGGAAGGCATCCCGCCCCGTAATACTCAAAGCCCCCAGGGTTTTCCCATGAAATCCGTTGAAAGTACTGATGATCCCGGGTTTCTTTTTCGTCAGCCGGGCAAACTTAAGAGCGGCTTCTACCGCTTCCGCACCGCTGTTACAAAAAAAACTATACCGTAAATCGCCGGGGGTGATTTGCGCCAACTTTTCTCCTAAAAGAGCCAGGGATTCGTCCAAGAGAATTTTACTGGATAAAGCCATCTTATCCAACTGCAGCCGAACCGCCCGAACCACTTCAGGATGCCTATGCCCCAAAGAAAACACCCCGTATCCTCCTAAACAGTCAAGATAGGTGTTTCCCTTTTGATCCGTGATATAACAACCGTTGGCCTCACTGGCCGCCGAATCGAGGCCCATCATGCGCAGCAGCTTGGCGTGAGTGGGATTCACATAGTTTTCGTAGCACTCGATAGCTTTCGTATTTTCCTGCGGGTCATATTCTTTTTTTGGAAGATTGATAGCCATACAAAGCTCCTCCCTTTGGCAAGTATTGCCAGGGTCAATTTACCCTCTAGTATAACCAACCCGCTGAAAAATAAAAATAAGGGGGTATTTTCTATTCCCTTGATATAATTAAGATATAATTATAATTAACCCCAAACAAATTTCATCAATCAAGGAGTGTTGTCCCGCCATGTTCTTTATAGGCATATTCGGAATTAATGAAACCCAAAAAACGATCGGCACGTATAATAACGTCGTCTGCCCATCTTGTCAGGCTCTGACTCACTTGGAACTCTTAAAGGCATACTCTTATTTCCATCTGTTTTTCATCCCCACCTTTAAGTGGAACTTAAGATATTATGTAAAATCAGCTTGTTGCAACTGTATTTATGAGCTTGACCCCATCATTGCCCGGCAGTATGAAGAAGGCCAGCTTCCTAAAATCACAAGCGGGCACATCCATCCGTTAGTACACCCGACGGATTACCCGCTTCCTTATAAAACATGCCATTATTGCGGAAACAGAGCAGAAATAAAATACAACTTCTGTGCTCACTGCGGACAAAAGTTGTAAAGAGAATCCCGGCTCAGTCCTTCTAAAGCGCATTTGCCATCGCCGTCTTATATTCGTCCCATTGTTCCCGCGCTAAAGTATTAAGCGCCGGTTCAATACCCCTTTTGGAAAACAGTATGTTAAACCAAGCCCTGGTTTCCGTGAAACGCCCCAGGCGTCCGTTCAACTCTCCCAACAGATACAGCAGCTTATGTTCCGATAAAGGGAGACTCGTGATATCCACCTTTTCATATACCTCCTGGTAACATTCCAGGGCTTTGTCCAGATATTTGTCTTCCTCTTCCTTTTGGCCTAAATAACGGTTGAGCCAGGCAATCCTCAGGCAAATCCCGCCCAAATTGAAAGTGTTTTCATCCGCCAGCGTTCCGCATAAAAGCGCCAGTTTGAAAGAACGCAGCGCATCTGCGATCTCACGTTTCCCGCATAAATCAACCTGGCCCGCCCTCTCAAGATAATTTTTGCGGAGATTTTCCCTGACAGCCGGCCGCAAGGATTTGAAAGAAGCTGAAAAGGCAAAGCTGCAATGAGGGCAGACGTTTATTTCATAATAGTATGGATTTATTTCTCCCTCATAATACATACAAAAATCGGAGTCTTTCTTTTTTACCACAATCTTGCTGGCCCGTACCCTTTTTGTTTTAAATTTTTTTTCGCAGTTTAAGCATACAATCTCTTTATCATATAGCAACAAATCATTCATATAAAATACCCCGACGTATTATTTATATATTTTTACGATCCTGGTCCTATTTTATCATATTTTTCGTTTGTGGTTTAATTTTTTCTCAATCTGCCCAATTACCCGTTTATTTTGTACTGGCTATATAGGTGGTGCAAAGGCTGCCTTGGCGTACCGCACAACAACCAAGCACAAAATAAATGGACCATTCCACAACTTTCGTTATGAAACAGTCCGTATATTGTCTTAATTTATAACTGGTCGGAGCGACTGGACTCGAACCAGCGGCCTCCACCACCCCAAGATGGCGCTCTAGCCAAACTGAGCTACGCCCCGACAACCACAACTGATATTATATATCCCAGCCGCTGTCCATGTCAAGGCTTAACAATTAGCAATCCATCTCCCGCGCGGGCAATTCCTCTCCGCGCCTCTGTACGGCTTAGCTTCCTTCCACCCGGATCAGACTGGCAATTTCTTGGGTGATAGACATCTCTTTGATGATCTTTAAAGCATCTTGGAGATTCCTTTCCCTTACCTTATGGGTAATTACCACCAGTTCTGCAAACCCTTCCTCAAAATCCTTTTGCTGCACAGTAGCAAGGCTGACGCCATGGTTGCCGAAAATACCGGCGATACTAGCCAAGACTCCCGGCCGGTCCAAAACATGCAGCCGCAAATAATATTTGGCCTGTACAGCGCCGATTTCTTTGATTTTTTTATGTTCATAACAAGTGCAATTGACCCGGCCCGTACTGTTCAACCGGATGTTCCTGGCCGCTTCGACAATATCCCCGACGACGGAGCTTCCTGTCGGCATTTGTCCTGCGCCGCGGCCAAAAAACATGGCGTCCCCCACGGCATCACCGCGGACAAAAACGGCATTGAAAGAATCATTCACATTCGCCAGGGGATGGCTTTGGGGAATCAAAGCCGGATGGACCCTTACTTCTACCTCATTATCCTCCTCCCTGGCGATCCCCAGGAGCTTGACGGTATATCCCAGTTTTTTGGCATAATCAAGATCGGCAGGCGTGATCCCTGTAATACCTTCTACATAAACATCCTGAAAACGTATCCTGGTATGAAAAGCTAAAGAGGCCAAGATGGCGATCTTACGCGCCGCGTCAAAACCTCCGACGTCTGCGGCAGGGTCGGCTTCGGCGTACCCCAGTTCTTGGGCTTGCCGCAAAGCCTCGGAAAAGGTGGCGCCCTCCTGGGCCATACGGGTAAGAATAAAGTTGGTGGTACCATTGATGATTCCCATGACCTGTTCAATATTATTAGCTATCAGGCTCTGTTTGAGAGGATTGATGATAGGAATACCTCCGCCTACACTAGCTTCAAAATAAATATCCGTACCCGCCTCTTTGGCTGCTTCAAACAACTCCTGACCGTGTTCCGCCAATAGATCCTTATTGGCGGTAACGATGGTCTTGCCCTGATGAAGGGCTTCCAATATGTAGGTTTTGGCAGGCTCGATCCCGCCCATTAATTCTACCACCACCTTAATCCCGGGATCTGACACGATCTCTTGCCAATTGGCGGTTACGGCTCCTTCGGGCAGTTCAACCTCGCGTTTTTTATTAATACTGCGCACCAGCGCCTTTTTTATTTGGATGGAGGCGCCGCATTTATGACGCCATTTACCGGCGTTGTTTTGAATGATCTTTACAACTCCCTGTCCTACAGTTCCTAAGCCGAGTACGGCAATATCCACACTTTGCATTTTCTTCCTCCTAGCTTTGTCCTATGATCTCTACTTTTTTTGTTCCGTCGATCCGTTGCAAAGCACCGACCAAGTCCTCGATATCCCCTTCCATTTCCAGAGTGTCAATGCTAATAGAAACATTAGCCACATTTTGCAGGGGAATACCCTGATTGATGGTCAGAATGTTTCCCTTCAACTGGGCCACAGCGTTTAGAACAACGGATAATATTCCCGGACGATGCTCCAGTATCAAGGATACTGTAATAATTTTCTCTCGATTAGCCTTATAGAAAGGGAACACCCCGTCGCGGTACTTATAAAAAGCGCTGCGGCTTATACCTACCCTTTCCACAGCTTCATTTACGGTGAGCGCTTCCCCCCGTTCCAAAAGCTCTTTGACGATAGCCGTTTTAAGAATGGCCTCCGGTAAGATATCCTTATTGACCATATAGAATTTTTTTAATTTTTCCTGTCCCAACTCTGCCCCTCCTTTTGTCCGTGCTTGGAGGATATGGCTCCTTGTATGGAAGACATTATACCACCAACTGAAAAGATGAGCAAGCCTATTATTTAACAAAGCCTATTATTTAACAAAGTCTATTATTTAACAAGGCAGTTGGATTATGAACTCCGTTCCTTTATCTAACTCAGAACTCACTTTAATATCGCCGTTATAAAGATTAACAATGTGCTTAACGATCGAAAGACCTAAACCCGTGCCGCCCATATCCCGGGATCTTCCTTTATCAACTCTGTAAAAACGTTCAAATACGCGGTTAAGATGCCGGGAGGGAATACCAATGCCTGTATCCTTGACAATTATTACTATCCTGCCCTTCTCGCGGATAGCCGTAATATCCACAGCACCGCGGGGTTTATTATATTTAATGCCGTTATCTACTAAATTTAAGAGCAATTGCTTCATTCTGTTTTTATTGGCTTCGATCAATACTTTTTCTTTAGCGCTGTAATTTAAGCTGATATTTTTTTCGTCGGCAAGAGGCTGTAATATCGCAAATACCTCCTCAACCACATCTATTAAACTGAGATTCTCCAAATCTATATCTTTTTGTTTCGTTTCGATTTCGGAAAGCTGCAAAATATCTTCAATCAATACATAAAGCCGTTCCGCCTCGATATCAATAATATCTAAAAATCTCCCCGCTACCTCTTTATCGTCGACAGCCCCATTTTTTAGAGTTTCAATAAACCCTCGGATTGAAGTGATCGGGGTTTTCAACTCGTGGGTTACATTAGACACAAACTCCGTTCTTATTTGCTCCAGTTTTCTAACTTTTGTGATATCCTGAATAAACACTATACCTCCGGAATTATTTCCGTTATTATTGGGGGACCGGATGGGGCTGGTCTTGATATAAAAGATTCTACCGCCGTAATGAATATTGCATTCCAGGTTTTTACCGGTGTGGATCGTTTCTTTTAACAGCGAGTTTATCTGGTTATTTCTGATATACTGTACTATTTTGATTCCGGCAAGATCCGCAGCGGTATTGATGGCAAAAAGTCTAAAAGCCTCCGGGTTTACGAGAATAATATTCAAATCATTGTCCACCGCCACAAGGCCGTTAGTCATACTGTTGATAATGGATTCCATTTCAATTTTTTTATTATTTAAATCAATTATCGTGGCGTCAAGTTTTGCGCTCATCTCATTAAAGTTTAAGGCCAACCGCCCCAATTCATCGCTAGTGTTTACTCTGATCCTTTTTTTATAATTGCCGTTGGCTATCTCCTGTGAGGCTAATGTTATATCCAGTAAAGGTTTAGTAATGGAGGTGGTTATCTTCCAGGAAATGAACATGGACAGCAGCAAGGCCGCCAAAAAAGTCAACAGAGCGTAAAACTGGACCATTTGATTGATCTTGGCTAATTGGACCAACGGCACTGCCGCTCTTACAATAACCTGCATTTGCTTCAGTGGGACCGCTACATATAAAAAATCCAGACCCATGGTTTTACTGGGCCGGATATCTTTGCCCCTGTTTCCTGCTACGGCTTCCCTTATTTCTTTCCTGTCGAGATGATTCTCCATCCCTTTAAAATCCGCTTCAGAATCGCCTAATACTTTACCGGTGAAATCTACAAAGGTTATTCTCAGACTTTTCTCAGACAAATTATTATCAGCGGTATAGTTACCGGCAAAATCTCTGGCCAGACCATCATAATCTATGTCTTTAGCTTGCGCCCCCAGTAAATAATACTCCAGGGAAAAAGCGATGCTCAGCAATTTGTTTTCAACTTCACCTTTATAATAATTTTGGGCAACTTTCGTAGTAAATAACATCGTTACCAGCAAAACAAGAGAGATTAAGATCAAATAGTACTTGAAAATTCTATTTTTCATTATATTACCTATCCTCTTTATCACTGATTCGGTATCCAATACCCCTGACTGTTTCTATATAAACAGGACTGCTATCATTATCCTCGATTTTTTGTCTTAAATACCGGATATGCACATCAACCGTCCTGGTTTCCCCTACATAATCAAATCCCCATATCCGCTCCAGCAGCATTTCTCTCGATAAAACTTTCCCTTTATTGATCAGAAGCAGTTTAAGCAGTTCAAACTCCTTGAAGGTCAGTTCTATTAAAGACCCGTCTTTGTAAAGTTCACGTCTTTCCAAATCAAGGGTGAGCTTCCCCGCCTTTAAAACCTCCGTTCCCTCCTCCGAAGCATCGTCATACCTTCTCAGGGCTGCTTTCACCCGGGCTATTAGTTCCCTGACGCCGAAGGGCTTCGTAATATAGTCGTCCGCACCAAGCTCCAGCCCTAAAACCTTGTCAAACTCCTCGCTTTTAGCGGTCAACATAATGAGCGGAACTTTCTTTAGCGCAGCCTCCCGCTTAATAAGCTTGCAAAGATCCAACCCGTCCATTCCGGGCAGCATAATATCCAGCAGAAACAAAGCCGGCGGTATTTTCCAAGCTTTCTGCTGAAAAGCTTCGCTGCTGTCAAATATTTTGACCTCAAATCCATTAGCTTCAAGATTATATTTAATTAATTCCTGGATATGCTTATCGTCTTCTACAAGATAGATGAGCTTCTTACGCATATTCTCAACCTTCCAAAACGCCATGCTCCCCGGTAACGTTATAGATCACCCATTCTCCTATGTTTGTGGCATGATCGGCCATACGCTCCAGGTATTTGGCAACAAATAATAAATTTATAGCCTGATCTATAGTCTTGGCGTTATTCTTCATGATAACAGTCAAATCCAATATGATCCTGGAAAACAAATCGTCAACCTCATCATCGCTGTGGTAGACAGCTCTGGCTAATTCTACATCCTGACTGATATAGGCGTCGATCGACTTGTTCACCATGATTTTTGCGCATTCCGCCATCTTGGGGATATCCACCAGGGGTTTAATAAATTTTTCGTTACCCAGCCTCATCGTAATTTCAGCTATATCGGAAGAGTGGTCGGCGATCCTTTCCATATCCGTTATTATCTTCAAGGCGGCGCTGATAGTACGCAAATCTTTGGCTATCGGCTGTTGCCTGGCGATGAGGTTCAAACACTGTTTTTCAATTGTTTTTTCCAGTTCATCTATCAAATCGTCGCCCTCGAAAACCCTGGCGGCAAGTTTAATATCATGCTTCCTTAAAGCTGTGATAGTATTTTCAATGGACTCCTCAACGAGGCTGGCCATCTTGATCATATTATTATGCAAATCCTCCAGTTCTTTATCAAATAGGTTTCTGGTCATAATATTGCCTCCTCAAAAATATTTCTTTATCAGCCAAACCTTCCTGTTATATAGTCTTCTGTCCGTTTGTCCTTGGGGACATTAAAGATCTTTTCTGTAGCTCCATATTCCACTATCTCGCCGTGGAGAAAAAAAGCCGTCCTGTCTGAAGTGCGGGCAGCCTGTTGCATGTTATGGGTCACAATAATGATGGTGTAGTTGCTCTTCAGCTCCTGCACCAAATCCTCTATTTTTAAAGTTGCCATGGGATCAAGGGCTGAGGTTGGTTCATCCATTAAAACAACCTCCGGTTCCACAGCTAAAACCCTGGCAATACACAGCCGCTGCTGCTGTCCGCCCGAAAGTCCCAAGGCGCTGTGCTTCAGGCGGTCTTTTACTTCCTCCCAGAGAGCCGCTTTCCGTAAACTCCGCTCGACTATATCATGGAGTGCGGCTTTGGCTTTGAGTCCATGGACCCTTGGCCCGTACGCGATATTATCATAGATGGACATGGGGAAGGGATTGGGTTTTTGAAACACCATCCCCACTCTCTTTCTTAATTCCACTATATCATAATCCTGATAACAATTTAAATTGTCCAAGTAAATCTCGCCGTGAATTTTTACATAAGGAATCAAATCGTTCATCCTGTTTAATGTTTTTAAAAAAGTCGATTTACCGCAGCCCGAAGGGCCAATCAAAGCGGTTACCCTTTTTTCCTCCACTTGAATATTGACGCTTTTCAAGGCTTGGTTGTCACCATAAAAAAGATTCAAATCCTTTGTGTGGATTTTTATTTGCGCATTATCCATATGCCGACCCCTTTCTTACTGAAACCCTTCATGATATAAACTCTCATGCCGTGGTCCGGCGCTTCAGCCCGCTCAAAATCACATTGGCGCCGGTATTAATTAGAAGAACGGAAATGATTAAAACCGAGGCTGTAGCAAAAGCCATATCCATAGCGCCCACCTCCATAGCGACTTTGTAGAGGTGCATCGACATAGTGCTGGCCGGCTCCGTCAGAGAAAGGGGGATGAAAAGACTGCCGCCCAGCGTCAGGAGCAAGGCGGCCGTTTCGCCGACGGCCCGCCCAATACCCAGGATAACACCGGTTATAATCCCCGGTAAAGCTGAGGGAAGAACGGTCCGGCTCACTGTCTGCCACTTTGTCGCCCCTAAAGCATAGCTCCCTTCCCTGTATGAAACAGGGACAGCCTTGATGGCTTCCTCTGTAGTTCTAATAATAGTCGGCAGAATCATAATGGCTGCCGTAAGGGAGCCCGAAATCAGCGACCAGCCGCCGGTCACCGGTTTCAATAACACCACGAAAAACGCAAAACCGAAGAGGCCAAATACTATGGAAGGGATACCTGCCAAAGCGTCCGTACCAAACCTTATGACTCCGGCTACAGGCCCGCGGCTCATATATTCCGTCAGATAAATGGCGGCCAGGACGCCGACAGGAACAGACATAACAAGAGTTACTAGGGTAAATATTACGGTGCTTATAATCGTCGAAAAAATACCCCCTTTGGCCCCCATAGCTTCAGGCTCAGTGGTAAGAAACTCCCAGCTCACTTTGGGCAACCCGTTCAATAAAATATAGCCCAGCACTAATACCAGGAAGGTAACAGTCAATATTGCCGCAACCCACATGATAAACTTGGCAATTTTCTCGGTTGTACGGGGTTTAAGCATTTTTTACCCTCCTTTTAATGATCCGGAGCGCAAAAGAATTTACGATCATAATAAAAACAAAAAGTACTATACCCGTAGCAAATAAGGCTTGAGTATGTTCTCCGGAAGAATAGGCCATTTCGATAGCAATATTACCTGTAAGACTCCTGACTGAAGAAAAAATTGAATCAGGGATTATCGGGGCATTGCCGGCCACCATGATAATGGCCATTGTTTCCCCGATAGCCCGTCCCATCCCCAGTATAACGGCAGCGATAATTCCTGAACCGGCCGCAGGTATCATCACCTTGTAAATAGTTTGCCAATGAGTCGCTCCCAAAGCTAAAGAGCCTTCTTTATATTCGGCGGGCACGCTGCGAATAGCGTCTTCCGATATATTGATTATTGTCGGTAAGATCATGATAGATAGAATAATCGAACCGGCAATGATCCCATATCCGGAGGAAAGCAGAGGGTCTTCGGCATAGGCGGGAATTTTTGAGGCTAAAGCTCTGATGGCCGGTACGACGATGACCATACCAAACAACCCGTAGACAACTGATGGAATCCCGGCTAACAACTCAATGGCCGGCCTGATTACAAGAGCTACAAGCCGCTTAGGCGCCAGTTCCGCTAAAAAAATAGCCGTGAGTACACCCAAAGGGACTCCTAGGATTAGTGCGCCTACGGTAAGATAAATTGATCCTATGATCATCGGCCAAAGTCCATAAAGCTGAGTGCTGGGTTGCCATTTGCCGCCAAAAAGCACTTGAGGCAAACCATATTTTGAAAATACGGGCATTCCTTCCTTAAAGATAAACCCGCCGATCATGATGATAACTAATAAGGCGGTCAGCGCACTGGCAAACAATATTATTTTATAGGCCCTTTCTCTAAGCTTTCTTGGCACCGTTTCACCTGCTTTACATGTTGGATTATTTTACTGAAATGAAACTCTCCTTGACTACAGCCTGTCCTTCATCACTCAGCACCCAGTCAATAAAAGTCTTGGTCGCGCCGGCCGGATCTTTTGGGGTCAGATAGATGAAGGGGCGCGAGATTTTATATGTTTTATTCTTGATGTTCTCGACAGTAGCTTCCACCCCATTAACCTTGACCGCCTTTACTTCGTCATTCAAAGAGCCAAGCGAAACATAACCAATAGCGTTTTTGTCAGCAGCGACAGCAGTTCTTACCGCACCCGTGGAATTTTGTACATTAGCTTTGTCAAAAATTTTTAATTCCTTGCCCGCCGCATCCTTGCCCAGAACAAGTTCTTCGAAAGCGCCGCGGGTACCGGAGCCCTCTTCACGGGTTATTACACGGATAACCCCATTATCTCCGCCCAGCAAAGACCAATCGGTAACCTCCCCGAGGAAGATTTTTTTGATATCATCTTGCTTCAATTCAGCGGTTTTATTGTCCTTATGCACTATTACCGCGATACCGTCTAAAGCGATCACAAATTCCTTAACAGTTTTCTCTTCGGTTTTTAAATCACGGGAAGAAGCCCCTATATCAGCGGTTCCTTCCTGGGCCGCTTTAATTCCGGCGCCTGAACCGCCGCCCGCGACATTGATCCTTACTTTAGAATTTTTTGCCATAAACACCTTAGCCAGCTCTTCAGAAAGAGGTTGGACCGATGTAGACCCGGCTATTTGAATATTACCGGTCAGCTCATTAGGATCAGCGTTAGGGCCGGCATTCTCCGGCGTCTTGCTGCCGCCGCAACCTGTAGCTGTAACAGCCAGCATAAGCGCCATTAGTAATGCAGGCATCCTTGTCTTAAACATTTTTTTCATTTTCTTATCCCCCGCTTCTATTTTTATTTACGCGTTCATCCTAACAAGTTATGATTAATCTCTAATTAAGCCAATGTTAAGCTTGTGTTAAAAAAGCAGCCTCAGTTCGGTCTTTTACCGAACTGAGGCTGCCTAAAAATCTTTTGATTCTATTTATGCTTTAATGCATACTCTGATAAGCGGCGATGCCCTCTTCCATCAGCTTGCGTTTTGCCTGCCGCGCCTCTTCCAGCATCATGTCTTTGACTTTCATGAGCCGCGACAAGTTGCCGCGCTCGTTCTCGCCCAGCTTCATACGGATCGACTTAATCGTGTCCTCCAACTGGGGTATCATAACATGTTCAAGGGCGTTGACACGGCGGCGAGTTTTTTCAATCTCCTGGGCAAGCATCTGGGCGCTCTTTTCCGCTTCAGCCAGCTCCAGCAGCAGAGGAAGGGCTTTGGACAGTGCCTCTATCGACGCGTCCAACTCGCCGGATGTGAAAGCATAACCATAAGGATAAATATTTTGAGGATCGTCACTGGACATTTGAAAGGAGAATCTAGGCACATTCACACTCATCACATTTCGATAAGATATCTTCAATTTCACCGACTGTTTCGGGAACATGAGCGCTTCGTGCATGTTTTCCGGCGAGGTTACGGCGGCGGCAATCTGAAAATTCTTGTGCGATGCGAGGATCATGGCCTCAACCTGCTCTCTAAGTTCCTTATTCCTGCGAACAAGTTCGAGAAACTTACGCATCAGATCATCTCTCTTGTCCTTTAAGAGCTTATGTCCGCGCCGGGAGGTTACAAGCCGTTTTTTTAGCTTGGTCATCTCCATCCTTGTTGGATTCACAGGCAATAATTTAACAGCCATATCGGTTCATACCTTTCCTCCCCTATTTGTGTTCATCGGGATAGTATTTGTCAAGATGTTGACTGCGCACACGTTTGAGCTCGCCACGGGGCAGGATCTTCAGTAAATCCCAACCGATGTCCAGGGTTTCCTCAATGGTCCTGTTAGTTTCATATCCTTGGGAAACATAACGTTTCTCAAATTCATCAGAGAATCTTGCATACAGCTTGTCGACATCAGTCAGAGCCGCCTCGCCAAGTATAACCATCAGCTCCTTGGTATCCTTCCCGCGGGAATAGGCTGCGAAAAGCTGGTTCATCGTATCGGCGTGATCCTCTCTGGTTTTTCCCTTGCCTATACCCTTGTCTTTCAGACGCGACAGCGAAGGAAGAACGTCGATAGGCGGAGTAAGGCCTTTGCGATGTAATTCACGGGACAGTATTACCTGTCCTTCAGTAATATAACCCGTCAGGTCGGGAATCGGATGGGTCTTGTCGTCCTCAGGCATTGTCAGGATAGGGATCATCGTAATGGAGCCTTCCGAGCCGATTTTCCTTCCGGCACGTTCGTACATGGTGGCCAGGTCGGTATACAGATAACCCGGATAACCACGGCGGCCCGGAACCTCTTTACGGGCTGCGGACACCTCCCGCAGCGCCTCAGCGTAATTTGTTATATCTGTGATTATGACCAGTACGTGCATGTCTTTTTCAAAAGCCAGAAACTCCGCGGCGGTCAAAGCCATACGCGGCGTTGAGATACGCTCTACGGCAGGGTCGTCGGCCAGATTGATGAATAAGACTGTCCTGTCGATGGCGCCGGTCTTCTTAAAATCGGAAATAAAGAAATCGGCTTCTTCAAAAGTGATACCAACAGCGGCAAAGACAACGGCAAAGTTGGCCTCACCGCCGAGCACTTTGGACTGCCGCGCAATCTGGGCGGCTAATTCAGCATGGGGCAACCCGGACCCGGAAAATATCGGCAGCTTTTGTCCGCGCACCAGGGTGTTCAAACCATCAATAGCCGAAACCCCCGTTTGGATAAATTCGGCTGGGTAATCGCGGGCTACCGGATTGATAGGCGCACCATTGATATCCAGATGCTTTTCAGCCAATATGGCGGGGCCTCCATCCATCGGACTGCCCATTCCGTCAAAAACTCGGCCAAGCATATCAAGGGAAACTGCAAGCTCCGCGCCCTTCCCAAGGAAACGCACCTTGCTTTGGGCCACATTGATGCCGGCCGCGCTCTCATAGAGCTGTACAAGCACGTTAGAACCGTCGATTTCCAGAACCTTGCACTGGCGTATATCGCCATTAGCCAGCTCGATTTCGCCCAGTTCACCATTGGTCACTCCTTCGACCTGACGCACTAGCACTAGAGGGCCGGCAACTTCATCTATCGTTCTATACTCTCGGATCATATTTACTCCGCCTCCTTTTCTACCAGTGCGTTGATCGATTCCTCAAGCTCCTTGGCTATGGCTGCAAATCCGGTGGAAAGATCGGCGTCGGGAGTATACTTGGCCCGGGCTATTCGTTCGCGCACCGGAAGGCTAAAGAGCTTGTTCATATCGGCGCCTCTTTGCAGCGCTTCACTTCCGTGCTCGTAATATTGTATAACCAGTTTGAGCAAAGATGTCTGCTTTTTCAGCGATGTATAATAATCATTCTCATCGAAGGAATTCTGCTGGAGATAGTCCTCGCGAATGGAACGGGCGCTTTCTAAAACCAGACGTTCCGAGGCTGACAGGGCGTCGACACCCACAAGGCGGACGATTTCCTCCAATTCCGATTCCTTCTGCAGCAGTTCCATGGTTATATCCCGGTATCTTCTCCAGTTCTCATCCACATTTTCATTCATCCACCTGGAGATGGTTTCTATATACAGCGAATAGCTGTTAAGCCAACTGATAGCCGGGAAATGACGCGCATAAGCCAGGCTCGAATCCAGTCCCCAGAAAACCTTGACAATACGAAGGGTAGCCTGTGAAACAGGTTCGGAGATATCCCCGCCTGGGGGTGAAACTGCGCCAATGGCTGTAAGACTTGCCTTGCGTCCCTCCTGCCCCTTGCATATAACGCTTCCGGCCCGCTCGTAAAACTGAGCCAGACGGGAGGTCAGATAAGCGGGGTATCCTTCTTCACCGGGCATTTCCTCAAGTCTTCCGGACATTTCACGTAAGGCTTCAGCCCAACGGGAAGTCGAGTCGGCCATTATCGCCACATGATATCCCATATCGCGAAAATATTCCCCAATCGTGATACCTGTATAGATGGAGGCTTCGCGGGCTGCCACCGGCATATCGGAGGTATTGGCGATCATAATAGTTCTTTTCATAAGGGATTCGCCTGTACGCGGATCGGCCAGTTCGGGAAACTCCAGTAAAACGTCGGTCATCTCATTACCACGCTCACCACATCCGACATAAACAACGATATCCACATCGGACCATTTGGCAAGCTGGTGCTGGATAACCGTTTTGCCGCTGCCGAAAGGACCGGGAACTGCCGCTGTTCCGCCCTTAGGAAGCGGGAACAGGGTATCAATGACCCGCTGTCCGGTAATCATCGGTACTCCGGGCGCCAGTTTTTGTTTATAAGGCCGGCCGATACGGACAGGCCATTTTTGCAGCATCGGATAAGTATGGCTTTCGCCATCATCGCCTTTGATAGTCACAATAGGCTCGATAATAGTGAAGGAACCGGCTTCGATCTTCTCAATAGTGCCGCTTACACGGTGGGGGACCATGATTTTGTGTAAAACCACGGGGGTTTCCTGTACCGTACCAAGAATGTCCCCGGCCTCAACCTTATCCCCTACTTTGGCGACCGGAACAAAGTCCCATTTCTTCTCATGGTTTAGAGGAGTGACCTCAATACCCCGGGTGATATTGGTACCCGCCACGTCCATCATGGCTTTCAGCGGGCGCTGTATTCCATCGAACATGGTTTCAATAAGTCCGGGAGCCAGTTCGACCGAAAGCTGTGCTCCGGTCGTCACTACAACACTACCGGGGCCTAATCCCGCTGTTTCTTCGTAAACCTGAACCGAGGCCTGGTCGCCCCTCATTTCAATAATTTCACCGATGAGCTTTTGAGGTCCGACCTGGACAACGTCATAGAGGTTTACATCCCGCATACCGTCGGCTACAACAAGCGGCCCGGAGATTTTTACAATTCTACCTTCGCTCATGTTAAGAACTCACCTGCTTTCGCATGAATTTACGGATGGTTGATGCCGCATCATATCTTTGTCTATTCATCTCTAAAGAGGATATCCGCGCCCACGGCGCGTTCCACGCTCTTTTTTACGTTTGCCATCCCCAGTCCCAACGATCCTTCTTTGCCGGGTATGGGTAAAATCGCCGGAATTGTGGAGTCCTTATATCTGTCGACCGTGTCTTGTATCTTCTGAAATACCGATTCTGTTATATATATGACAGCATAGTCCTCCTTGGCAAGTTTCACCAGCGTATCCTCCGCTTCTTCCTTGCCGGTCACCGCGAACACCGAAAAACCCAAGGCCATAAACCCCAGTACGCTTTCACGGTCTCCAATTACAGCTATCTTATACATATGTTCCCCTCACCCTCTCGGCAATTTGTTCAGACTTAATATCCGCCGCCTTGCCTGCTAAAATGATGCGGGCTGTTTTTATGTCACTCTCTTTTGCCGCCATATAAGCAACAATAGTTTCAACGCCAAACGACACTATCTTCGCTTTTTTCAACTTGCCGATCTTGAAATCATCCAGGATCTTTTCAAGGTTGCCCAGATTCCCTGCAGAAATATGAGGTGCAGCCGCCTCCAACACCTTCCCGAAATCCGTATAAGACAAGGCCTGGGCAAAAGTGTTGGTATCATCGTCGAAATGGGCGAGGAAAACCGGCAGCCCGATCGTTCCGCCCTCGAAAAAGACATTCCTGAACAGCTCGGCATTTCCGCCCTGACGTTTTATCCGGGCGTACGCCTTAATATTGGCGCTGTCGATTTCCCTTTTTACATATTCAAGAACAAAAGGAGATCTCATGTTCTTAGCCTTAAACAACATCTCTTCAAAACATGCGGCGTCAAGTATCAGGTCAATGCATTGGGGATCGCCTGTTTTTCCATACTCTTCGATCGCATAACCGGAAGCATTCCGCATAATAGGCGACATTACTTCAAAACTGCGGTCATGTATCGACGTCTTGAGCCTTGCCACCTGAAGCTCGCCCAAGGGTGAAAATACACCCTCTTCACGTCCCAGAAATTCCGATTTCAGCAAAATCTTCACGTTGAGATAGTCATATTGTAATTGAAAAACGGAAACCAGCTCAGGGTCCAGGGATCTGACGATGGCAAACGTCTTCCGGTGTTCCTGCGTGAGAAGTTCTTCGTAACGTGCCGACGGTAATTCTTGCCCATCGCCGTACTCACAGTCACCAAGCACCTTGACGCTGTCTTCAAGAGTTTTGGCGTCAAGCATGCGGTCGATGCGCTCCTTGTTCAACAATGTTTTTTCAAGGGCTCTGATACGACCAGAAGCGTATAAGTAGTCCGTATTCTTGCGTTTAGACATTTGATCCCTCCTTCCTAACCTTTTCCACCGGTTCCTTCAGTAAACAGCACTTCGGCGATCCTGCTCTCCAATTCCTCTTTGGAAACCTTGACCAAGGCATCATAGGTATTGTTGTATTCAATATCGTCTATTTTCAGGATAAAACCGCCGCCGGCATTAATGACACGGTCAGATATCTTCAGGCCGGTCTTGATGCCTTTTTGGGCGTAAAGCTCCGTAACAGCGGACAGCAAACCGCTGCCAAATTCAGCGGCCTCCTTGGCGGTCATCAGGATTTCTCCGCGGCCGTCAGGGGACGCCTCATAGACACGCGGCGCCAACATAGCGATCTTGCTGTCGGCAGACATCGCAGAAAGTTTACTCAGCGCTTTTTCAAATACGCTGTCCAGAATCTGACGGCGTACCGTCAAGACCTCCTTGCGGAGTTCTGATTCTATCGCCGACAGCTTCCGCTTTTTCTGTTCCTCCGCTGCCTGAGAAGCTTCTTGCGCTGCCTGTTTTGTATAAGCATCGGCCTGTTCTTTGGCCTTTTGCAGACTTTTTTGGGCTTCGGAATTAGCCGACGCTATTACAGCATTGCGGGATTCTTCGGCCTCGTTCAAGATTCGTTCAGTTATTTTTTGTGTGCTTTGCAAAGCATAGCTCCTCCTTCCTTAATAATCAGATGCGGCCTTTTTGAAAATTACAGTTTGAGCCCATTGACCATCAGGAAAGATACTAATAACGACAAAATAGCATACGTTTCAACCATGGCCGGATAAATCATGGCCTTGGCAAACTCTTCAGGCCGCTTGGCAATAGTGCCTACGCCGGCTGCGGACGCCTTGCCCTGGGCGATTGCCGAACCCAGCCCGCACCAGGCGATCGGCTGTGCGGCTGCGAACAGGTAAAGTCCCTGGTAAAGGGTAATATCAACAGGAGTACCGATAACGCCAATTTTCAGCATGATGATAAAAGCGATCAGCAGGCCGTATATACCCTGCGTACCTGGAAGCGCCTGTAAGACCAACGTCTGTCCAAACTTCTCGGGTTCTTCCGAGATAAGTCCCGCGGCAGCCTCGCCGCAGATGCCAACTCCTATTGCGGAACCAATGCCTGCAAGCATTGCCGCCATAGATGCTCCTAAAACTGCCCAAAATGTCCCATTCCCAAAAATAAGTTCCAACATTTCCATGTTAAACTGCCTCCCTATCAATAATTTGAATATACCGGGTTTTCCTTTCAAACGGTTGAAACGCCCGTCCGCCTGACTCATAAAACTTGCCAAAGAATTCTACATAATTAAGTCTTAAAGAGTGAACAAACGAGCCCAGGGAACTGAGGGCCAAATTAAACGTTCCCCCAACCGCAAATACCAAAATAAAGAAAATCGCGCCAATAAAACCGCCGCCTAACAAAGTACCTAACGTGTTAAACACGGTAGCCATAACCGCCGATGAAAGGCCCAAGGCCAGAATACGGGAATAGGAGAGGACATCTCCTAGATAACCGGTAATATTGTATAGGCTCATAATACCGGAAAGCAATTTCATAACAGGGTTCTTTTTTTCCCGTCCCTGTGTCAACACCAAACCGGCTGTTCCGATAATGGCCATATACATGCCGGCCTTCCCCGCCAGTGCCCATACTAAAAGTCCAATAATCACCAGATACCAAAATCCCACATCAGTGATCGCCAGCCATATTTTCCCTTTTTTTATCAGGAGATAGGCATTTAAAGCCATCCCTATAAAGATGTGAATCAAACCTATGGCAAGACAGATAATCAGCATGGTCATTGATTCATTCAACGGATTGAGCACAATTGACAGATCGCCTATTTCGACGCCAAAGAAGGTTTTGCCTACGACTGATATTGCATCACCGAAATAGCTGCCTGTCAAAACCCCCCAGATCATGGTGGAGATCCCGCAAATGCCAATCATCGTCATGAATTTCTTTAAAAATACCCCTTTGGGCTTAATACCGAATACTACCGTAAAGCTGCCGATTGCCAAAATAGCGCCAAAAGCCGCATCACCCAGCATCATGCCAAAAAATATGGGATAGAATACGGCAATAAACGGATTAGGGTCGATTGATCCATAGGCGGGGAGGCTGTATAACTCAGTAACACAACTGAATGGAGCGACAAGTCCTGAGTTTTTCATCTGTACCGGCGGTTCCTCTCCTTCCAGAGGATCTCTGATTTCATAACTGCAGTCATATTCCGACAGTAGCTTTTCCACCCTTTCCGAGCTTTCCTCCGGTACCCAGCATTCAGAAAAAAACGCGTGATTGCTGCACATCAGTTTTTCGAACTTCTTATCTTTTTGCAGTTCAAGCGATAAACTGTCATAAGCCGCTTTAATATCCGGAAGTGTTTTAACCATCTCCGCAAGGACGTCGTCAATAGCTTTTTGTTCAATCGCTATTTCAGCAAGGCGTGATCCCATCGTATCAATGTTATCCCTGGCCGTACCGCTTTCGATATCCCTGAACACAGCTTTTTGGAACCCAAAAGATTTTAGCAGCTGCAAGTTCTCTTCTTCCCTGTCTTTGGGATATATACCAAAAATATAATGCGCATCATTATCACTGCCCAATATTCTGATAATAAGCTCCGCCCCTGCGGCCGCGATAGACTCGTCCAGGGTAAGCTCTGTCCAGGAGGCGGCGGGAATAGTACCCGCGATAAGATTAGTCTTGGCCGTATCGGTACTGCCCAGATCTACATCAAGTGTTTCATAGGGCTTCAGCGAAGCTATGTTTGCTGTAAAGCGATGCTCTTCGTTTTTTAAGACGTTAAGACGGGTAATGCGCTCCGCTACCTGATCCGAAGCCGCCATGGCCGCTTCAAGCTTGCCTTTCGCTTCTTCATCTGATACGGGTCGAAGTTTGGCGAAAAGCGGTCTTGGTGATTTATCATAGCGTTCCAGCGCTTCAATGGTCTGTCCTAATTTCCTTACATCATTTTCTAATGAAGCCTGCACCTTTTCCCCTTGAGATAGGAGGTCCGTCATTTCTACTCCGTCAAGTCCCTCTCCCGGAGAAGACATCTCTACGCAAGAGTATTTCATCAGTTCATTCAGCAGGTCATTCCTGTCCTTTTTGAGTGCGGCTAAAAACAGCCGCTTCATTTTTAAAATAGCCATTTAACCCCTCACTATCCTGTCGACAACAATGTCAACCGCTGCATTAATTCTTGACGTAGTCGCTATTTTTATTGCTTCGCACTGGGATGCTACTTTGGCACGGCGCACCTCGCCCTCAATCTCTGCGGCGGCATCGGCTGAACGTAAAGCGTCGTTCCTGTTGGCCCTTGCCTGTCCCCTGGCGGCTTCTATCAAGGCTGCGCAGGCTTTCTGGCTGTCAAGGGCAATTTGTTTAGCCTGGGCTGCAGCATCCTTTTTTATCATTTCCGCCTGTGCTTCAGCTTCTTTGATCGTCTGCACCATTTCCAGTGACATTTGACATACCTCCTTTTGTAAAAATTTGCACATGCTTCATTAAAAAAGCGGCCCGTACCCCTTACGGTATACTCCCCTATTCATTTCGTTGTGCATTCAATATCAATTGTAATAATCTTTTCTGTGTAAGTCAAATTGTTTTAATAGTTCTTTAAATTATGGCAGATCGTTTTTGGAGGGCCTATTCAATATTTTGAAATACAAAAAAATCGGTCGTTATCGACCGATAGTCTTTTAAATAATGATGCAAATAATTCCTCCGCTTCCTTCGTTCACAATCCGGCCCAATGTTTCTCTAAGCTTGACCTGCGCATTCTCCGGCATCTTTTGCAGCTTGCCTTGGATACTATCCTTTACCAAATCGTGCAATGATTTGCCAAAGATATCATACGACCAAATTTGGGAAGGATTTTCCTGAAACTTCTCCGTGATATAACGGGCCAGATCGGCGCACTGCTTTTCTGTTCCCATCAGCGGAGTGATTTCCGCCGCGATATCTGTCCGGATGATATGAAGAGAGGGAGCGCTGGCCTTTAATTTGACCCCAAAAAGGCCCCCCTGTTTAATCAATTCCGGCTCTTCCAGGTTGATTTCAGACATGATGGGGCTTACCACTCCATATCCCGTTTCCTTTACCAGCGCCATCGCGTCCGCGATCTTGTCATATTCTTGTTTGGCTGAGCTTAGCTCCTTCATGATGCGGAGCAAATCGTGCTCTCCTTCCACCAAAAGTCCGGTGCTTTCTTTTAATACCTGATAAAACAACCCTTCCTTAGCTGTCATTTCAATAGAAGCGGCGCCTGTCCCCATATTCATTTCATCCAGAACCACTTCTTCCACCACATCTTTTTTAGCCAGTTCCTCAATGGCTCCATCAAGATCCCGCAATCTTCTGACTTTGCTGATGACCTCATGGACCGTTGTTTCAAATTCCTTACGTAGCCAGTGTTCTCCTTCCAGTTCTTCGATCCACTTGGGAAGGCTCACGTTGACCTCGGTTACCGGAAACTCAAAGAGAGCCTCCTCCAGGATCTGCATGATGACTCCCTGGGATAACTGGGCCACATCTACCGGAATGACGGGCACCTCATAGAGGCTTTCCAATTCCTGCGCCAGCTCAATGGCTGTCACCTCATTAGGGTGTATGGTGTTTAAGATTATAACAAAGGGTTTGCCCAAACCTTTCAGCTCTTCCACGACTCGCGCTTCCGCTTCCAAATAGCTCTCCCGCGGCAAATCAGTGATGCTCCCGTCGGTGGTTATCACAATCCCAATGGTAGAATGATCGGTGATGACTTTACGGGTCCCCATTTCGGCCGCTTCCTGAAACGGCATAGGCTCTTCCGACCAAGGCGTGTGAACCATCCGGGGCCCGTTTTCATCTTCATAACCTTTGGCTCCCGATACGGTGTACCCAACGCAATCCACCATCCGGACCTTAACGGACAAGCCCTCTTTTATCTGGATTTCCACCGCCTCATTGGGTATGAACTTCGGCTCTGTGGTCATGATGGTTTTACCGGCGCCGCTCTGGGGCAATTCATCAATAGCCCGTTCACGGTCATACGCGTCCTGGATATTCGGAATGACCAGCAGGTCCATGAACTTCTTGATAAACGTTGATTTGCCCACCCGGACTGGGCCGACAACACCTATATAGACATCACCTCCTGTCCGTTCGGCAATGTCACGGAAAATACTTTCCACAATATCCCCTCCCTCTTCCCTAATAAACAATACATATATACTGGGATAGGGACGGATTTATTACAAATAATCAACAGCTTTTTCCAGTTTCCCATGAATCGTGCAAAACTACCTCTTCCATTTCGTGTGTCTTCTGACGCTGCATAAGATCTACCACTGCTTCCTGCGGATCCTTTTTCAGAAAAAGCACCTGATAGATCTGTTCGCTGATAGGCATAGCCACCTGATACTTCTTAGCCAAGGCGCAGGCGGCCTGAGTAGCCCGGATACCTTCTACGACCATTCCTACCTCTTGTGCCGCCTCCTCCATCGAAAATCCCCGGCCTAATAAAATTCCGGCGCGCCGGTTCCGGCTGTGCATACTGGTACAGGTAACAACCAGATCCCCGATGCCGGTCAGTCCGGCAAAGGTAAGAGGTTTAGCGCCTGCGCCTATTCCCAGACGGGTAATTTCCGCCAAGCCCCTGGTAATAAGGGCGGCCTTGGCGTTATCTCCGTAACCTAAGCCTTCGGCGATCCCCGTCCCTAAAGCGATAACATTCTTCAACGCGGCTCCCAGCTCTATTCCCACGAGATCCGGATTCGTATAGACCCGAAACTTCGGCGTCATAAAAAGATCCTGCACCTCTTCGGCCACTTTACGGCTGGCGCCGGCCGCCACTACAGCGGTGGGAATGCCCTTGCCTACTTCTTCCGCATGGCTGGGGCCTGAAAGGACAGCGATATGCGAATTTTTTCCGGCTAATTCTTCGGCAAGCACCTCGCTCAACCTTTGCAGGGTTTGATTTTCAATCCCCTTGGCAGTATTGATCACCACCATTTTCGCAGGAATGAGCCCCCGGAGAAGACGGGCTACTTCCCTGGTTTCATGGGAAGGAACTGATAAAACAAGGTAGCGGGCTCCCCTTAAAGCGGCTTCCAAATCCGCCGTAACCGCAAGCTGCGGCGGAAGGACCACGCCTGGCAAATACCGGGTATTCTCCCGGCTGTCGTTGATGACCGTCATCTTTTCTGATTTCCGCCCCCACAGACAAACCCTTTCCCCTTTTTTTGCCAGCAAAACCGCCAGCGCCGTACCCCAACTCCCTGCGCCCAATACAGCTACATCTGCCAAAACTACTCCCTCCTTATGCTCATCTTTGTCCGATTTTCTGTTCTGTTCCGTTATATAAACGTTTGATATTCGTCCTGTGACGATAAATCACCAGACTCACTGCCAGTATTCCCATAGCAAGAACAGACAGTGGTTTTTGAAGAATGATCATGGAAACGGGCACACTGGCGGCGCCCAAAATCGAGCTCAGGGAAACGTAGCGGCTAATCAATAACGACAATATAAAAACCGCTAAGGCCACCGCCGTAACATCCGGCGTCAAAGCCAGGATAACTCCCAAGCCGGTAGCGACCCCTTTTCCCCCTTTAAACCCAAAATAGATAGGATACGTATGTCCTACCATCGCAGCTAATCCGGTCAATAACGCCAGGGTGGGGTTTCCAAAGGAGAACCCGATATAGACACTGATCACCCCTTTTAAGGCATCTCCCGCCAGCACCATCGCCGCCGGACCTTTGCCGGCTATCCTTAGAACATTCGTCATCCCGGCGTTCCCGCTGCCATATTTGCGAATGTCTTCCCGCTTGATCAGCCAAAACACAATAATGCTGAAGGAAACAGACCCGATCAAATAGCCCGCCAAAACAATTAATATAGATTTCATCCTTCGATCCCCTCTTATTCTCCTCTTCTTTTAACTGTAATTCTTAGCGGCGCTCCTTCAAAACCGAAATTTTTACGGAAAACATTTTCTAAATAACGCTGGTACGAAAAATGCATGAGCTCGGGAAGATTCACAAACAAAACGAAATGCGGTGGTTTTACCGCAACCTGAGCACCGTACAAAATCTTTAGCCGCTTGCCTTTATCACCGGGCGGCGGATTGACCTGGACAGCCTCGGTAATCACTTCATTCAACACACTGGTGTTGACGCGCCTGGCTTGCTGTTCAGCTACAAAATCCACGAGCTCTACAACCTTCCCCAACCGTTGCCCGGTCAAGGCGGAGATAAAGAGGGTAGGCGCGTAGGCGATAAAACTCAATTGCTCCCGCACCCGCTGTTCAAATTGATTCATGGTCTTATCATCTTTTTCGATCAGGTCCCATTTATTAATCACCAGGATACAGCCTTTCCCTGCTTCCCGAATGTATCCGGCAATTTTGGTATCCTGCTCGGTTACTCCGCAAGTAGCGTCAAGAAGTAAAAGGGACACGTCGCTGCGCTCAATTGCCCGCAAGGAACGCATGACACTATAGCGCTCCGTAGATTCTTCCACATTACCACGCTTTCTCATGCCGGCTGTATCGATCAGCACATAGCGTTGGGCTCCCCTGACAAAGGGCGTGTCAATGGCGTCCCGGGTGGTTCCGGGGATATCGCTGACTATGACCCGGTCTTCTCCCAGGATCGCATTGACGAGTGAAGATTTACCCACATTTGGCCGTCCCACCACGGCTATTTTGATTACATCGGGTTCCGCTTCTTCCCCGTTTTGTTTGGGCAGATACCCGCTGACCAGATCTAATAAATCACCGATATTCATACCATTGGCGGCGGAAACAGGGATGGGCTCCCCCAGTCCCAGATCGTAAAACTCATAAAAGGACTGGTTATTCCGATATTCTTCGATCTTATTGACCGCCAGTACCACCGGTTTCTTGGATTTTCTCAGCATTTCACCCAGGTCTTGGTCATCAGCGGTCAGTCCGGCCCGTCCGTCTACCAAAAAGAGAATGACATCGGCCTCGCTGATAGCAGTATGAACTTGTTTTCTTACCTGCCCTAATATTGAATCATCTTTGCTGGTAAAGTCGATCCCGCCTGTATCGATCAGGGTAAACGCCTGCCCCAGCCACTCTGCATCGCGGTAAATCCGGTCCCTGGTGACGCCTGGGATATCTTCCACGATTGCGGTCCGGCCTCCCGCCAGTCTGTTAAACAGAGTGGATTTCCCCACATTAGGCCTGCCGACAATCGCCACAATAGGCTTACTCATGATTTCACCTTCCTATCTCCTGCGGTAATTTCCGTTGCTAAAACCTGGGCCGACACAGGCACAGGGATCAATTGTATTGCCAATTTTTCCGATACCTTCTCCGGTGTTAGATCATCCAGGAATTTACCTTCCCCTGTTTTTAACATCACATCCGGTATGAGAACCTCACTGCCCGGGTCTAAATCGCCCAGGGCCGACAACAGGCAGGAACCTGTCAGCAATCCGGCTGCCGTCACGCTGGGACCAAAAAACTTGTTTTCCACAACCCGCAGCCGCACCTGTAAACCCGGGATCCGGTTAAGGCAATCCAGCAAAGGCTCCAGGGCTTTCTTGCCGGAAAGTCCTGTCGCAACTGTTATTTTACGCGCCGGTTTTATTTCTTCCGGCAAGGTCAGCTCGGCAAACTCCTGCCATAACAAGCGCACCATCCCTACTCCGTTTTCCAGTTGGGGAAAATCCTCGTATTCCTGATAGGAAGGAAGCGGCAGCCCCGCTGTCAGATAAAACTCATCCGACAGCCAGACAAAGGCTGTTCCACTCAAGCGCTTGCTCTCCTCTTGTTTTTTCTTGACCCATTGCACCAGGATCCGCGCCGGCTCCGCCCGAAAAACAGTCAGCGGCCGCAAATTTTTCCGGTGCTTAGTCAAGCCGACAGGCACAATAGCCAAAGAGAGAACGCCGCCCGTATTTCTCAAGTCCCGGTACGTTTTCTCCAAGTGTTCGCCATCATTTAAGCCCGGACATAAAACCACCTGGGTATGAAATTCTATACCCGCTTCCGCTAAATCCCGCATCACAGCCAAAACATCCCGGGCTCTTCTATTCTGCAATAATTGCCGGCGAAGATCGGGCTCTGTGGTATGCACCGATACATAAAGGGGCGACAAACGCTCCCGTTTTATCCTGCCGATATCCTGCCGGGTAAGATTAGTCAGGGTAACGTAACTGCCCTGCAAAAACGACAGTCTATAATCATCATCCTTTATGTATAGACTTGCCCTCATATTAGGAGGCATCTGATCTACAAAACAAAATTGACAGCGGTTCCGGCATACTTTGATCTTATCAAAGACAGCCTGGCTGAAAACGGCCCCCAGGGGTTCATCGTAACCTTTTTCAATTTCAAAGACCAGCCGTTCGCCTGATTTTTTCTCCACTTCAAAAACGACTTCTTCACCAGCCCATTCATACTGAAACTGAATAAGATCCTCTGCCTTACGCCCATTTATTGTGACAACGTGATCCCCGGCTTCCAGGTTTAGCTCATCAGCCAGGGTATCCTTTTCAACCTCTGCAATCTCCGCACCCGCCAATTATCCACACCACCAGTAGATTAGATTTCTACCTCATTATCCATTATTTCGGCCCATTTAGCAATCCTTGGCATAGCCTTCTTCAAGAAGAACGCGGAAATATAAGCGGCGCAAGATATTTGGGGCGCCAATACACGGAATACCCAGGAGATCTTGACCCCCCAAGTATTACAGTCCGATACGTCGATCAGACGGATCTCATCCTGCTTTAACCCCAGGATGTTCAAGAGATTTTCGGCGGATACCCGAATTAGTTTTCCCGCGCCGCCAACCCCCAGTGTGTAGACATTATCCCGGCTGGAATTTTTCCCTGCGTAATACAATTTTCCTGTGTGCAAATCTTGGTGGTCGGCAAAATGAGGCAGTGAAAGGATTTCCGCTATGGTAGGCTCTTTTCCCACCTGCCGGAGATAGTACGCAGCCGCTACGCAAGACGCATAAACACCTAACTGGTCCAGAAAAACAATTCTCACTGGTTTTTCCCCCGGACAGTTAAAAATTGTTTTTTTTTAACTGTTCAACCAAATGTACAAAGCGATAATAAGACTGCCGGGTGCCCGCAATGATGATAGTCCTGCCTAAATGATTCCAGCCCCAGCGCCGGGAGAGAAAACCGCCCAACATCATCCACACATTTACATAGGGCATGGTATTCACAAACGCCACCGCAGGGGCCGGCTCTTTGCTTATGACCGACAGCAGCTGCCTCATGATCCGTTCATAAGATTCTCCCAGGTTGTTTTTACTGCTGATATAGATCTGGCGGCCTTTCTCATCATATCCCATGAAACGGATACGTCCGTGATCCTCTTTTACCTGGGCGTCATAGTAGGGAAGCGATAGCAGTTCCCGCTTGCAGGGCAGCCTGGTTTCCGGCAGCATCCCCAGATGAATGGCCGCCGCAGTGACGGAAGAGTGGGAACCGCCATAACAATGATAGATGATTTTCATTTTTTCTTACGACCCTTAAGCGGGCCCAGATTGCCGGAAAACTCTTTTCCCAACCCGCTTAATTTTTCTATGGAGCCCTTCCAGCTTCCGGTAGTAATGAATAAGAAGGCGCCGCCGCCAATAACCAAAGCGACGAGCAGCCAAAGGAGGGACGATCTTGCACCGGTTTTTCCGGCGGGAGCCGAAACAGCCGGAGCTTTCGCTCCGTCCGCTGCTCCCATCAAACTAGAAATTCCGGCGGCAAAAAAAGCCACCCCGGTTTCCGCTTCCTTTCGGCTGTTAGTATGGGTTCCTACCTCAATCAGAATGGAACGCGGCGATAGATCCTGATTATAATTTCCCTTAGCCATAAAAATCCCTTTGATTAATCCGGGGCTCTGTTCATCAAAATAGGATTTGATCTTTTTTGCAAACTCAAGATTGGCCGACATATGCGGATTTTGCCGTCCTACCACCAGCCTGACTTTTGTTCCGGGCTTACCGTTTACCTTGGTCTTATAAAAGTTGGGATCAGGAACCCCATCTCTATGGACATCGATTAAGGCTGAAGGGTTTTTCTTTAGAAGCTGCACAGCCGTTTTCCGCGAACGATGGTAAGCATTAGCATCATGGGGATCATGTTTATTCCAGCTGATATCCGTATTTATACCTCTGTTTTCCAGCGTATCAGCCAATTTTTTTCCGACTTGGAGTATTCCGCCGTTGCCGGGCTTGCTTTCCGTGCCATCGCTGGGAACATAAGATTCATCCGTATGCGTCATGTAGACCGCCACTTTGTCTTTATTCTCCGCTACCGATAATACCGGGATTTGTCCCCAATCTTCCTGCCAAGCCATGTTCTCCTGACCTACCAACTGACAGACTGCCGTGTATTGCTCCGAATCAACCCGGATCACCTTATAACGGTTGTTATTTTCCAATATCACCTCATCCCCGATGAAGACCTCATGATTGGTTTGATCGATCATGTTGCCTGTTTCATCTACGAAACGATAATACTTTCTGTCATTGAGTTCTCCTTCCCATTTACCCAAGGCGTCCAGAAAGTTTAACTCAATTCCAGCCTCAGCGACTGTATTATAGACCCGCGGATTGTTTTCATAATAATATAAGATTCCGCCCGCCAGCATAAGCAAAATACAGCCGCAGAGAACGCCCAGCCTGCTTTTATTTTTCATTTACCCCTGCCCCCCGCTTCTTTTGTCGTGGAGGCATCATCCTCATGCCTAACGCTTTCAGGAGCTTGCAGGTTTTGCAGTACGTCCGGATCCCTGTTTACGGAAGAAGGCCCGCCCTGCAGGCGTTCCCTGGTTTCTCCGATCACTTCCGCCAATAAAACGGCGATTAAACCGGCTATCACAATGGAATCAAAAGCCCCGGCGCCCCCAATATAAACATTGCCGGGGATTTTATTGTTAACAAGCCACAACCAATGGACCACGTCCAGTGATAAAACCCCTAAAGTAGCGGCGATAAAGGCGGAACGGCGGGATCTTCCCGCCAGATAAGCTACGATACCGCCCACCAGGGGATAAACGTAAAGCGGGTCGATCAAGTTGTAACGTTCACCCGGATCACCCTTCATCAAGACGCTGCCCGCCAGGTAAATTACCAGACCGGTAATAATCGTTGCTCCCAGCGCCCGCATCCATTCCTTGGATGTTCCTGCTTTGACCAGCAGATAAACCGCCAGCCCAACCGGGACCAGCGCGCCCCCTACGTTTACAGCGACCTGAATATTCCCCCGGGAGATCGGAATGTCGATAAAGCTTCCGGCAATCAAGGCTCCGATGATAACTAACGCGCCTTTATCCGATAATCTCATTCTGTCTAACAATCGCTGAGCTACACCAAAATAGACCAGGATTGACACAACCAGCAAAATGATCAAACCTAACGGCAACCTGTTCAAAAGTTTTCCTCCCTTTTCATTCGAAGTCTTTTGAACGTTAGATTTCCCAGGTTAAGAATAAATATGTATATTAACCTGCCCCACGTGTAATATAATGATAAACATAAAGGGGAGTGAAGGAATTGAAAAAGCGTGCTGAAATACCTTCCCGGCACACCTGGGATTTGACTCCGTTATATCAAGACCAGGCTGCCTGGGAAAAGGATTTGCAGTTCATTTTAAATTTATCGGAAAAAATAGCTGCCAAAAGAGGACAGCTTACCGTCGGCGCCCAAAATCTACTGGAAGTTCTGCAACAAAGCGATGAATTGAGTCTGCGCCTAGAGTGGGCGGGATCCTATGCAAAAATGTCCTTTGACGTGGATATGGGGGATGCCGCCGCCAAAAATAACTTTGAAAAAATCGACAATCTTTATACAAAAATTGGCGATCAACTGGCCTTTTACGAACCGGAATTATTAACGCTCACTCCTGAAACATTCCGGCGCTACCGGCAGGAGCTCCCCGCCCTTACCGCTTATTCCTTTATGTTTGAAAAGCTGTTCAAGCGCCAAGAACATGTCCTCACCCCACAAGAAGAAGAAATCTTGGCCCGTATGAGTTCCCTGGGGGGAAGCTTCCACAAAATCTACGATGACCTTGCTGTGAATGATTTATCCTTTCCGGAAATCGAGGGAGAAAATGGTGAGAAGCTTATCGCTAATGAGGCAAACTACCGTAAAATCTTAAATTCCTATAACCGCCCACTCCGGGAAAGATACTTCAAGGGTCTTCTGGGAACCTATGGCTCCCATATTAATTCTCTGGCTTCTACCACCTATGGAAACGTCAAATATATGATCCATATGGCCAAGACCCGCAAATATCAATCATCCCGGCACATGGCCCTTGATGAAGATTTTATCCCGTTAGCGGTATATGATACCCTGATTAAAACCATTCGCTCCAATGTCCATTTGCTGCAGCGCTACCTCGACTACCGAAAACAGGCCTTAGGTTATGAGGAGCTTCATTTCTATGACCTCTTCGTGCCCCTTATTCCTGATCTTCAGGAATCCTTTACTTTTGAAAACGCCCGTGATACGGTTCTGGAAGCCTTAGCCATCCTGGGTGAAGACTATCACCGTGTTCTGCTGCAAGCCTTTGACGAACGTTGGCTCGATATATACCCTAACAAAGGCAAAACATCCGGAGCTTATGCCAATGGTATTTACGGTCTGCACCCCTATTCTCTTCTCAATTTTAACGGCACCCTGGAAGATGTCTTTACCATGGCTCATGAGCTTGGGCATGTCATGCATAGTTATTACAGTAATAAAACGCAAGCCTACGTCGATTCGAATTATGTGATCTTTACCGCCGAAGTCACTTCCACGGTAAATGAATACCTTTTGTTCCGTTATTTGCTGCAAAAAACTACCGGCCAAAAAATGCAGGCTTATCTTTTAAGCCTGCATTTGGATAGCATCCGTTCCACTTTGTACCGTCAAGCCTTTTTCGCCGACTTTGAGATGCGGATGCACCGGATGGCTGAAGAAGACGTGCCTTTAACCCCGGAGCTATTATGCGGAAAATACCGGGAACTGTATACTTACTACCACGGCCCTCAATTTGTCGTGGATGAGGAACTCACTTATGAATGGTCACGCATTCCGCATTTTTATAATTCCTTTTATGTCTATCAATATGCCACAGGGATCTCAGCCGCCATTTCCCTGGCTAAAGGCATACTTACGCAAAAGCCCCGGGCTTTGGAGGCTTACCTGCTCTTTTTGACCCGGGGCGGCTCCGACTATCCCCTTCCTTTGCTAAAAGAAGCCGGAGTGGACATGTCAACGTCCGCTCCGGTCATCGCAACCTTACAGGATTTTTCCGAAACCCTTGATCTTCTGCGTCAAACCCTTTGATTTTTTGATCTATCTTCCGCTGGAACCAAACCCTCCGCCCCGGTTGCCGCCTATTTCCGCTACGCTGCCGACCTGTTTGAACTCGATCCTGGGAACCTTCTGCAGCACCATTTGGGCGATCCTCTCTCCCTTTTTGATTTGATAAGACCCCTCCTGCGCTGTGTTGTGCATGATAATCCCCACCTCATCCCGATACCCGGCATCGATGGTGCCGGGGCTGTTAGCCACCCGCAGGGGAGTTTTGAGCGACATTCCGCTGCGGGGTCTTATTTGTACCTCATAGCCTTCAGGAATGGCTATTTTCAAACCGGTAGGAATCAAACGTGTCTGTCCCGCCGCTATGTTATCATCTTGAACGGCATAAATATCCATCCCTGCATCTTGCATCCTGGCGTAAGTAGGTTTCACAGCGTCCGGATGACATAACTCCAGATAAATCTCTACAGCTTCCCTTTCCATCTTTTACTCTCCCTTTCCCTTGTTAAATTTTTATTGTTTATAGCGCAAATGAATAAAAGAACATCTATTGTACAAAATATAATTGCCGATTATATTGATAAGGGGATGGAAATCATGGGCTTACTTGATACGATCTCCGCCTATTTTAAACCGCGAACCCCAGCAATTATGCAAGGCCAAACCCTGCACATCAAAGACCGCGTCATGATCAAAGTCCGTCCGCGCCGCAACGACCGTCCCTAATGCTCCAGCCTAAACGGCTAATTTTTCTATTGCGATATTTTTTGTTTAGTCAGGCTATCCTGATCTTATTATCATTGCAACGCGGCAGAAATATAATAAAGGATGTTCCACGACCCAATTCGCTTTCAATCTCTATCCGTCCGCGATGTTCCCTGACAATTTGATAACAGATACTTAACCCCAAACCTGTTCCGTTATCTTTCGTGGTAAAAAACGGAGTTCCTACCCGGATTATATCTTCCTCCGACATGCCTTTGCCATTATCTGAGATTTTTACATAAACCTCATCGGAAACGGAACTATATCCGGTACTGATTGATAACTCCGGTTTTTCCAAATCACTCATAGCCTCCATAGCGTTTTGCACAATATTTAAGATCACTTGTTTGATTTGTTCGGCATCGACCCAAACTATCTTATCTTCTTCATGCAATGTTATGGTGAGATTAATGTTTTTGACATAAGAATTTGTTTCGATCATCATATGTAACGAACGAATGATCTCATTAATCGGAACCTTTTCTAAAACAGGGATACGGGGTTTGGCAAACTTTAAGAAATCTGTTACCACCTTGTTCAGACGGTCTGTTTCTTTATTGATTAGGTGGGCGCATTCGTTGATCTTATTATCATGGCAAATGTAAGTGATGATCTGGCTGAATCCTTTGATAGCAGTCAAGGGATTCCTGATTTCATGAACAATGCCCGTAGCCATCTGTCCCAAGACCACCAGCTTTTCGTTTTGTTGAAATCTTTGCTGTTCTTTTTTCATGAGGGTTACGTCTGTCCCGACGATTATGGAGCCGATCACATCCCCGTCGATATTGGTGATGGATGTTTTTTGCACCAGCAATTCTTTTTCACAGCCGCTGGAAGACGTAAAAGACGCTTGAAAAACGCTGCCCGCATTTGCGCCGATTAGACACTTATAGTCTTCCTCCGGCGTATTCATATTGATTAATTTTTCAAAGTCCTCCATATTTTCGCCGATAATATCCCGCGCGTCCCTCTCAATAAAATCGGTGCAAGCCTCATTGCATAAAAGGACTTTATTGTTCTTATCAAACAGGAGCAGAGGATTGTGGATGGAGTTAACAATGGTCTGGGTTTGAAACTGCATATAATCCAATGCCTGCACCTCTTGCGCTTCATCAAAAATGCATATGGAATCGCCATTTGCCAATCGGTAAGCGTCAATGGAAACCTTGACGCTATTCCCCCAGTTGTTCTTGAAATTGCATAAATGATTCTTAATAACCATGTGTTCCTTACTTAATTTTCGAATGATATGCTGCGCTTCGTTTTCGTATATTTTTTTGAGTATCTCCTGATCGTTTAGTCCCACTAATTCTTTATCCTCGTAACCAAATAAACTTTGGGCTTTTTTATTGACAAAGAACATTTTGTAATCCGCACCATATATAGACAGGGCTACCGGAAGATTATTCAAAATCTCGTTCATATCCCTGTTAAACCGTTCCATTTTTTCATACGGATAAACAACAGTGCTGACAAAAATACCCTTAAACAAAAAATAGTAATAAATGATCCGCAGAATATGCGCCTGTATATTGAATAGGCCATTTGCCGTTTGGGATAATACAAAACTGAAATTGGAAATAGCGGAAATCACTAAAGCGATCAAGATATAGCAATACGTCACCTTATCCCGTTGCTGTAATTTGTTCTTAATATTATAGCTGCTAAGGATTGTCCCCAGCAGGATCAAAAAAATAAAAGTGAAACCAGCCGGTATCATGTTATTATTATAAAAATAGGAGGATATCAAGTTGGGATGGAGAGCGATTAAACCGGCGCTGCCGAAAGCAAAAAATATTGAAAGCATCAGGGCAGGCCATTTATTCATGTTAATATTAAATTGAGTTGTAATAATTAGGAAAACAGTTGCCTCCATTAATCTTACCAAAACAATAAAGTTTGTTTCTGATAACATATGGAATAAATTATATATCGCGATAATTAAAAATATAGGCCCCAAAATCTGTCCAATATCGGGTTTTTGTTCATAAGTATACCACATCACCACAAAGATCATGAGTGCTATGAAGATACAGCAATACTCGAAAAGGATATGAACGGTATAATAATACTGCACCCAGACAGTTTGCTGTACAAGAAATGAAATTAAAATTCCTCCCAGTACAGCCAGCAAAACAGTAGAATAAATTCTTTTGTTAACCATAAAGCATACCCCCCTGGCAGGTTCTCCCTTTCATAATGTAGCATAATCATTTTACATAATTCCCGTATTTTGTGGCGAAAAATGTTTGCTGTAAAAATAATTCTGCAGCGAACGTTTTAGCTGACTAGCTTCTATTGCCGTCAAATGAACGATAATGGATCGCTTCCGCTACGTGGGCTGTTTCTATTTGCTCAGATCCGGCGAGATCCGCAATGGTCCGGGCTATTCTTAGGATACGATGATAAGCCCTGGCGGAGAATCCCATGCTTTGGAAGGCTTGCTGCAATATTTTTTTTGCCGGGAGAACTAAATGGCAATACTTTTTCACTTCCTTATTACCCATCATGGCGTTACAGGAGAATCCATAGCCCTGAAAACGTTGGATCTGTATCTTTCTTGCTCTGATGACCCGTTGCCTGACCTGTACGGAAGATTCTGCCGCGCCGTGCTGGTCCAACTCCTGAAATGTCACACGGGGCACTTCGATATGGATATCAATCCGGTCTAAAAGCGGCCCCGATACCTTGCTGCGGTATTTATCAACCTGATAAGGAGTACAGGTACATTCTTTCAGCGGATCGCCAAAGTATCCGCAAGGACAAGGGTTTGCCGCCGCCGCCAATTGAAAGCGGGCTGGAAAAGTCGTGGTCAGATGGACCCTTGACAGGGTCACAACATGATCTTCCAGAGGTTGACGCAGCGATTCCAAGACATCACGGCGATATTCCGGCAATTCATCAAGAAAAAGAACGCCATGGGTAGCCAAGGTTACCTCCCCCGGCTTAGGTACCGGCCCTCCCCCGATCATACCGGATGCTGAGGTAGTATGATGAGGGGAACGGAAGGGCCTTTGGGTAACAAGAGGACGGTCAGGCGTCAAGAATCCGCCTACACTATAGACCTCGCTTACTTCCAGAGCTTCCTGCTCCGTTAACGGAGGCAGAATCGAAGGCAGACACCTGGCTAACATACTTTTCCCTGAACCCGGCGAACCCACCAAAAAGATGTTGTGTCCCCCGGCAGCCGCTATCTCCAAAGCCCTTTTGGCGGTGTTCTGTCCTTTAACTTCCGCCAGGTCCGGGCCTGACAAATCCTGTTGACCAATAAATTCATGAAAGCTTATCCTATTAATAGGTAAAGACGTTTCAGGTTTCACCAAAAACCTTTGTACCTCATGCAAATTTCTGAATCCATAGGAGTTTAGGGGGGTCAAGGAAGCTTCCCGGCTGTTGTCCTGTGGAATAATCAAACCTTTACCGCCGAGTTTTTGAAGAAACAAGGCCATAGGCAATACCCCCGGCACCGGACGCAGCGTTCCATCCAGCGATAGCTCCCCTACCAGGACATATGATCTTAAATGCCGGAGCGGCAACTGTTTTGTTGCCGCCAAGATACCTACCGCAATAGACAGATCAAAACCGGGGCCTTCCTTTTTGATGTCCGCGGGAGCTAAATTCACAATGATCCGGCGGGGAGGAAAAATGTATCCGCCGTTTTTAATAGCCGTCCGCACCCGCTCCTTACTTTCTTTTACTGAAAGATCAGGCAGTCCCACAATATCAAAATGAGGCAGGCCGCTGGAAACATCCACCTCCACCTCAATAAGATAGGGCTCCAGCCCAACAGTTGTGCAGCTAAAGACCTTAGCTAACAAATTGAATCACTCCAAAAGCGTTAATAGCATTTTATGGCTATTATACCATTTTATCGCTAACTTCTGCTCGTTTTATCAAAATTTTTATTCCTAATAAGAATATTATAAATATTTTTTTGCCGGGCAGCCTCCCTCAGCGCCGTACATATAGAAAGAAAACAAACCACCCTTTTGTTTTCAGTGGTTTGTTTGACCAAACAGGATTTATTCAATTGGCTGAAGAAATAATAAACAGTCAGTCAAATTGATTTATGGAAAGGAAAAACCTTAATGAAAAAACTATTATTTGCTATATCGTTGGCCTTGTTCCTGATGATTGGCGCCCCAGCCGTTTCCGCGCAAGATTCTATCAAAATCCTGGTAGATGGCCAGGAAAAATACCTGCCGGATGCAAAACCCCTTATCACTGCAGCGGGCAAAACTCTCTATCCCTTGCGGGCCATCGGGGAAATATTGGGAGCGACTGTTGATTGGAATCAGGACCAGCAATGTGTCACGCTGAAGAAAGACAACGATACGATTAAATTGGTTGCAGGGAGCAATAAAGTATTATTTAACCGTATCGAACTGGAATATGATACTTCCTTTGTCATCATAGACGGCCGGGTCATGGCGCCTCTTCGCCTGCTGGCGGAATTACTTAACTGCTCTGTTGACTGGAGTCAGGAAGGGTATACGGTTTTAATCAAAATCAAGCAAAATAAAAGTCCGGTTCATGTTCTGGTCTGTAATGGTTTCCAAGTTGATAAAAACATCGGTCTGGATCTTAGCTTCCCGCTTTCCAGGATCTCTCTGGCCTGTCCGTTAATCACGAGGAAAAATGACCAGATGACGAAAGAACTGGTAACGCTGAAAGATCTATTATGCCAGCAAATACCGCGCGAAACCGTTGAAGAAGCTATCCGCTACTCACTTTTAACGCCGCCCGGAGATAAAACAAAACCCAACTCCTTTTATTTCAACGAAAATAAAAGTTTTGTGAATGTTATCTACCTGCGTCAAGAGAACTTTATAAATCAATGCATCTTTTCGGTTTATCAATACTAAGCTTAAATCCCCATTTCATCCAGCTTTTGCAGTTCATAGCGTTTGATGATATCCATCAGCTTCAGCGGGTATTTGGAATCGGTGGCATATCCGGCTCTTTTCAAAGCCCAGGCTCCTTGAGTACTGTCGTGCATGACGTTTCTGAAAGGTTCATACCTTGCGGCAGTCAGCAAGAGGCGCTTATGGTCTGTCCAGCTCTCAGTCACACTGCGGTAGGCCCGAAACTCAGCATCAATGCGGAAAGTAGCGCCGTTATATTCTTCCCAGGTATTGGAGGTCACCGAACCGTTTGTTCCGCTTCCCTTTATGCCAAAGAGGTTATTGGACATCTTACCTGTATATTTATCTACCGGAACGCTTTGTCCCCAGCCTGTTTCCAGAATGGCCTGCGCTGTCTGCAGCGCCGCGGACATGCCTGTTGTCTGCCAGGATTGGCTTGCTAAACCGGAGGCCAGGTCTAAAAACAGATCCTTCTCTACGACAGGCTTGGCCGGATAGATTTTACCGAGATAAACTCGGAAAGATATTTTTTCACTGGCAGTTTTTGTTCCCGCAGCGGAAATTCCTTCCGCCTGGATGACCCATCCTCCTTCGTCGCCTTGCGCCGGCGTCCAGGTGTATTCGGCCTGAGGGTCTAGCCCTTGGGCGATCACTTTTTTAGCCCCCGTTTGGGGATTGATCAAGAAGTATTGAATACTTTGCAAATCAACATTGCTGGTGACTTTCAGCTTAACCGGACCGGTCACAACCTGTTTCGGTCCTATCCCTTCCAGGATCAGCCTGGGAACGCCCGTCAGCATAACGCTCACGCTGTCACTGGTATAAGCGACGCCTCTGGTATCCTTAACCCTGACAAGCAATTCTTTTGCTCCTGTCCGCTCCGGACCGGGAAACCACTTGTAGTTTGCGTACCCGACAACTGCAAGGACTTCCTCGCTGCCTGTCTGGGGATCTTTTAATATATATTCGGTCTGGCTCACCTGGAAGTTGCGGGATACCCATAAAGTGACAGGCTTTTCTATCGTACCGCCGGCTGTAACGCCTTTCAGCTCCAGTTTCCGCGTCACGTCGACCTTGCCGGTGATTTCTTGACTGGGATAGGCCTGTCCATTTTTATCATAAGCGGTTATTTTGAAAGAAACATTCCCGTTGTCCTCTATCAGCGGCGTCCATTGGTATACTCCCTGGGGATCGGCTTCGTCTGTCACAAATACTTGATTCTTGTCTTGACCGGCAATTTCATATTTCACATATGAAGCGTTGAAATTGACGCTTGCCGCTAAGGAAACGCTGTCGGTTATTACTTGTCCCGGCACGACGCCGCCCAACGACACCTGGGGAACCACCGCCAATTGAACGGAGATAGCGTCACCGGCTAGAAATCTTCCCGCCTGGTCATAAACGGCGGCCACAAGGACCCGTTGTCCCTTTTCTTCAACATTCGGCAACCAACGGTATGTGCCGGTTATCGCGTTTCCCCTGGCAATAACCACACCGAGTCCTGTTTCGGGGCTCAGCAGGAGATATTTTATTTCGGCAGCGCCGGCAGGCGGGGTTCCCGGAAAGGAAACCTGCAGATTCGTAACCCCTGTAACCGCCTGTCCGGATTGTACGGATGATATTTTCATATCAAAAAAAGGAGTCATATTGGCCGTTTGGGAGGAATCCACATTAACGGTTCTGCCGGCGTCGTCCCAGTTCACCAAAACACCTAAAGCGTTGCTGACTAAACGAAGGGGTACGAAAGTACGATCGCTCATAATTTGCGGCGGTACATCGCATACATTAAAAACTTGCTCTCCTGTCCGATACTCCACCAGATGGCTGTCGATCCTCAAAAGTACTGAGCGGCCGCCTTTTTGAATATGTACGGTCCTATCTTTTTCATTCCATTCCACCAGCGCTCCTAATTGTTCGGAGATCAAACGCACCGGCACTAATGTCCGGCCGTTTTGAATCACCGGCGCCGGTGTAGTCTTAATATTTTGACCATCCACCACCAGCTTTATATCATTAGCCGCAAACCCCTGAGGAACACTCCCTAACATAAAAACAAGCGCCAGGGCCAGCACGGCCGCCAGCTTACGGTTCAATCCCCGAAACCTTGCCTGCATTTTATCCACACCCCTTTTGTTCAATTATGCATATTCATACTATGATCTATTTTAGTATTTGACGGGCAAAAACACAAAAAGTTCCCTGAAAAAACAAACTACAGCATACGCTGTAGTCACACGCCGTAGTTTTAATGGCAATCATTTATACTTTTTCAAATAGGTCCGCCATGTGATGGCCCATTTGTCCGGATCATCCAGGCCTGACTCGTCTAATTGATGACATACGCTGTTGTAAGGCGCTGCTTTAATAATTCCCGGGTTCGTATAGGCCTCTTCAAAAATCCGTTTCAAGGCTTCAATATATTCATCAATATCTTTCTTGGAGGGGGTTTCTGTAGGCTCCAATGTCATTGGCTGGGGTACGTAATAGGGATGATGGCTGGTCCAAAAGTGCATCCCAAAATCCATCATTCTTCTTTGAATGTCCCCACTGGTAACTCCCGTTTCTCTGGTGAGTTTCTCAAGGGTATATCTGACCTGTTCGATTCTCTGTTTGCCTTTGCTGTATGGAGCGTCTATACAATCTAATTCCATAAGTTTTTTAAACAGATAGTTATTATTTAAAACCGCGACCTTGGCTGTTTCATACAGCCCTTCAGCCCCCATAGACATGATCCAGGCATACGCCTTCAAAACAACCGGGGCGACACCGTTAAAAAGTCTTATCTTTCCTATGCTAAAGGGGTTGTTTGTTATTTCATAGTTCAGAAAGTACTTTTCCCCATTATAATCAATGAGCGGCGCAGGCAAATACTTTTCCAGTTTTTTTACAACACCCGTAGCTCCGACAGCCGGACCGCCGCATCCGTGGGGCGTGGAAAACGTCTTGTGTAAATTAAAAAAACACATATCAAAGCCGGCCTCCCGGGCCCGGGTAATTCCCAGCAAGCCATTCGCATTCGCTTGATCATATCCGCAAAGTCCTCCGGCTTTATGGATCAGACCCGTAAACTCTTGGATCCTGTGGTTATAAACGCCCGTATCTTCAGGATTCGCCACGATAAAGCCGGCGGTGCGTTCACTTACCGCTTTATTAAATTGCTCAAAATCAGGGTATCCTTCCGCATCAGGATGGATATGGATAATCTTAAAACCCTTAACTGCAGGTGCAGCCGCATCGGAAGGATGGGAATACAGAGTCGTAATTACTTCGTTTCTCTGACCCTCTTCGCCCTTTTCCTTATGATAGGCCCTCATCATGGAGGCTATGGCAAGAATTGCCTGGCTGCCGCCCCCGGGTTGAAAGCTAAAGCGGTCCATACCGGATATTTCTCTCATAAAAAGATCGGTTTTGTACATAATTTCCAAGATTCCCTGGACTGTTTCCTCATCCTGAAGAGGATGAAGCTCCGCCATCTCAGGCATTCTTGCCAATGCGTCATTGACCTTGGGGCTGTATTTAACAGTACACGTCCCCTGCCCGATTTCAATATTCACATCGGCGCCTAATGTTTCCTGAGATAATCTGGTATAATGCCGCAGAACTCTCGGCTGGGAAATTTCCGGAAGCTTTGGCGCCGCCTTTCTTTTCATCATATCCGGCAGAACGGATACTCCATCCCCAACCACACATACTATTTCATCTTCTGCTTGGGGCACCAGGATGCCCCGCTCGCCTTTTTGGCTCAGCTCGAATATGACCGGTTCGTCCCATTTAGCCTGATGAAATTTTCTTGCTTGGAAACTTCTATTAATCCTTTTCATATTTGCTTTCCTTCCCGCCTCAATTGTAAAGGACTTCTTCCAAGGCTAAAATAAGCTTATCAATATCAGTTTTGGTATGGATTTCCGTGACACAATATAGAGCGCATTGCCCAAATTCCGGAAACTCTGCCGATAAGTCTTTGCCTCCAAATATATTCTTGTGGAGCAATCCCTTATTGATTTCATGCACAGTCTTGCCTGTGGAATTAAAATCCACAATAAATTCCTTAAAATTGACGGAATTAAATCGCGAACCCACAACACCCCTAATCCCGTTAAGTTTTTTTACAGCATACTGGGATTTTTGAAGTATATTCCTCCCCAGTTCTTCCATGCCTTGAGGACCCATTGTCGCAAGGTAGACGCCGGCGGTAATGCCCCAAAGGGCGGTTTGAGTACCCACATATTCCTTGGCACGTTCCCGCAGGTGTCCGAAGGAAGTCCGGTCATAAGCCACATCACCGAACCCATACTCTCCTTCTACCACTGTAGGGACTATGCCAAAAAGCCTTGAGGGAAATTCCAGCACATACTTTTTATCATCCATTGTTGCCATAAAACCCGCTTGACCCCCTCCATAGTTCATATGGATGCCAAGGGGCTGTAAATCGCCGCAAACAATATCCGCACCGTAGCGGACAGGGGGTTCCAGCACTCCGAGGGAGCTGGGATCGACACCTACCACACATAGCCCGGATACCTGATGCACTATTTCGGCAATCTCGCGGCCATTCATTTCAATAAAACCTAAATAAGAAGGATTTTCAAAATAGACTGCGGCTGTTTGGGCGGATATTTTTTTTTGTAAATCCTCTAAGTCCATCAGACCTGTATTTTCATCATATTCAACAGGCACTAACGATACGTCCGGGCTGCAGTAATTTTTCATGATCAGATACTTTTCATGATCCATTGCTTCGGGAACCAAAACTTTTTTCCGGCCTGTTATTCTGGCGGCCATTCTCACGGCTGTCGCAGCCGCCTGAGCCCCATCCATCGTCGGAACATTTACAACCTCCATGTCCACCAATTCCGCTACCAGGCTTTGGTATTCAAACAAAGACTGGAATCTTCCAAAGTCATTGTAAGGTTCCCCGCCATACGCCGTAAGGAACTCGCCCCTTGAATTTATTTCATCACAGATCGCCGGCACATAATGCTGCCAGCAGCCTGCTCCCAGGAAATTCAGATACTCTTGACAGGTTTTATTTTTTTTCAATAACCCTTCAATATGCCTTCTTAATTCATATTCGGACCGAAACGCCTTGGGAATATCCAGGCTTTTTAGTAGTTTCAACTCCTGAGGAACCTCATGATGTAAATCTTCCAGACTAGCCAATCCAATTTCTTTTAACATTTCCTGTTGGACCTCAAAAACGGAGTTCGGTATATAGGGGTGATTTTTGAAACCCTTGCTATCCATGTTTTTCCCTCCATTACAAATCACGCGCCCGGCCATTCCTTTATAATAAACGGCATGCAACAAAATGTTTTGGGACGACTTCTTTTAATTCGATATTTTCTTCGGTACAGACATTTTGCGCCATAGGGCACCTCTGAGCAAAGCGGCAACCCGGCTTGGGATTGATCGGGCTGACCACTTCTCCTTTAATAATCTGTTTTTCTTTTTTATTGTCACGAAAATCGAGGGTGGGTATCGCCGCTAATAACGCTTTGGTGTAAGGGTGTACCGGGTTTTGAAATAATTCGTCCGAAGGAGCTGTTTCAACACACTGGCCTAAATACATTACCGCGATCTCATCACTGATATGTTTAACTACGCTCAAATCATGGGTGATAAACATATACGTAAAACCCATACTTTCCTGTAAATCCATCATTAAGTTTAGTATTTGCGCTTGTATGGAAACATCAAGGGCCGATACCGGCTCGTCACATACAATGAATTTAGGATCCAAAGCTAAGGCTCTGGCAATGCCGATACGCTGTCTTCTGCCTCCATCCAGCTCGTGGGGATACGTATTGACAAACCGTTCTGCCAGTCCGACAGTTTCCATTAAATCGAACACTTTATTATCAATCTCTCTGGAGTTTTTTATCGTCTTGCATACCTTGATAGGCTCCGCGATAATCTGGCTTACTGTCATGCGGGGATTTAACGATGAAAACGGGTCTTGAAAGATGATTTGCATTTGCTTTCTCATTTCAAGCATTTTTTTATCATCATATTGTACGATATTATGCCCGTTGAATAAAACCTCCCCGTCTGTCGGCTCGATAAGCCGGAGTATAGCCCGGCCCAGCGTGGATTTCCCGCACCCCGATTCCCCGACCACCCCTAAGGTTTGGCCTTCCTTAATGGATATATTGACGCCGTCGACGGCGTGAAGGTTGCCTTTGGGAGTCTTAAAATATTTTTTTAAATTTTTAGTTTGAATTAACGGCACACTCATTAGATTCTTCCTCTCATCAGGCATATTTAAAAAGATGGCATCTGATCATGTGATCGTTTTTGGTAACGCTTTGGGGCTTTTTTGTTTTGCAAATTTCCATACATTTCGGGCAGCGGGCATGAAACACGCAGCCTTTTGGCAGATTTGTCGGATCCGGCATCAATCCCTCAATGGGATTCAATCTTCTGGTTTTCTTTGTCATATCGGGGATGGAACCGAATAAACCTACGGTATAAGGGTGATGATCGGCGCTTTCAAATATGTCTTTCACACTGCCTAATTCAATGATTTCTCCTGCGTACATGATCGCCACTTTATCGCAGGTTTGGGCCACCACGCCCAAGTCGTGGGTTATTAAGATCATCGCCATATTGAATTTATCTTTAAGCCCTTTCATCAACTCCAGTACCTGGGCCTGGATTGTTACATCCAAAGCTGTGGTAGGTTCATCCGCCAATAATAACTTGGGTTCGCAGGCCAGCGCGATCGCTATAACAACCCTTTGCTTCATACCGCCTGAAAACTGGTGGGGATACTCATTTTTCCTTTCGGGCGGCAATCCTACAAGCTTAAGGATCTCATCCACTTTAGCAGATATTTGGGCTTTGCTCATTTTGTTGTTGTGCAGTTCCAAAACCTCATAGATTTGATAACCGATAGTCAAAACAGGATTCAAGCTGGTCATGGGATCCTGAAAGATCATAGACATACTGTTTCCCCTGACCAATCGCATATCGGCTTCCGATAACTTTGTAATATCATGCTCTTCAAATTGTATTCGCCCATTTTTTATCAGCCCGATTCTATCAGGAAGCAGCTTCATAATACTTAGTGCGGTCGTCGTTTTTCCCGCTCCGGTTTCACCGACCAGCCCTAAGGTTTCTCCTTTATTAACAACCAAGTCAAGGCCGTTTACAGCATATACTGTCGCCTCATCCGTTTCATATACAACATGTAGGTCTTTGATTTCCAATAGTTTTTCTGACATAGTTTTACTCCTATATTCTCATTCTTCAATTTTTCAACCTTGGGTCCAGCGCATCACGCAAACCATCACCAATAAGGTTTAGCGATAATACCGCCAATACGATCGCTATTCCCGGAACAACGACCAGGTACGGATAATACCTCATCTGGCTTTTACCATCCGCCAGCATAGTGCCCCATTCCGGTGTCGGCGGCTGGATCCCAAGGCCGATGAAACTTAATCCCGCAACAACTAAGATCGTCGTCGCCATGCTTAACGTTGCCTGTACGATGATAGGTCCAATGGCATTAGGAATAATATGCCGTAATATGATCCTTCTGTCCTTTGTGCCGCACGCCCTGGCCGCCTCAATAAAATCCTGCTCCTTCACGGATAATATTGCCGAACGCACGACGCGCGCAAATTGCGGCGTTCGGGAAATACTCAAGGCAATCAGGATGTTTATCAAGCCCGTTCCTAAAGACGCCACGATCGCTATCGCGATAATGGTGGCGGGGATGGCTAAAAATACGTCCATAATACGCATGATAATGTTATCAATCTTCCCGCCGTAATACCCTGCCGTCGCGCCGATCAAAGATCCCAATGTCAGGGCTATGGAGATCGTAAACAAACCTACGAACAACGATATTCTGCCCCCGTAAATTATTCTGGCAAACATATCCCGGCCAAACTGGTCTGTACCAAAGGGATGGTCCCAACTGGGCCCTAAAAACATGGCTTTCATATCCTGCGTTTCGACGTCAGCTTCATAGTCCAGGTATAGCCCTGCCGTTGAAACAATTATAATTAATATCACCAAGATAACAAAACCAAACATGGCAAGTTTATTTTTTTTGAATTTATGAAAGATTGCTTTTAACTGGCTCCGTTTTTTTACGCTTGATTTTAGATTTATAACATGTTCTGACATGTTTATCACCTACTACCTTTTACATATTGTGACTTGATCCTGGGATCAATAAAGATGTACAAAATGTCGACAATCAAAGTAATCAGCCCCCCGATAAGCGCAATACACGTAACGGTCGCGATTAACACCGGGGTATCTTTCGCCCTGACAGCCCCTATCATTAAAGTACCCAAACCCGGTATAGCAAAAACTGCCTCGATTACAACAGCGCCTCCAAGCAAAATTCCAAAGTTTACACCTACTAATGTGATAACCGGTAACAACGCATTCCTGAGCGCGTGGATAAAAATAATCCTTTTTTCATTTCCCCCTTTAGCCTTTGCCGTCCGTATATAGTCTTGTCTGATAACTTCCAGCATGGTCGACCTGGTCATTCTGATCAAAGTCGCCATCGTCCCTGCGGCCAGCGTTATACTTGGCATAATAAAATGCTTCATCGAATCTATTCCCGTCGCAGGCAACAGGTCTAATCGGAGCGAGAAAAAAAGGATCATCATCAAACCTAACCAGAAACCCGGGATCGACGTCAATAAAAGCGCTGCTATCAGAGTGACATTATCGATGATCGTATACTGTTTTACCGCGGATAAAACACCTATAGGTATGCCGATAAATACAGCCAAGGTCATACCCAAAAAGGTTAATTTCAAAGTAGTAGGAAGCCTTGAGCCCACCTCATTAGAAACAGGAAGATTATTCCTGTACGACTTACCGAAATCCCCCGTTACCGCGCCTTTAACATACGTGCCAAACCTGACAAAAAAGTTTTCATTAAGGCCCATTTCTTCTCTCAAAGCGTCTATATCCTCTTGAGCGGCGTATTCGCCCAAAATCAACCGTGCAGGGTCCCCGGGCGTGAAATCCATAATAGTAAATATAATAAACGCTACGCCGATCAAGACGGGTATCATCATTAAAAGCCTTTTTGAAATATACTTAAACATTTTACCTCCCGTGAGGTTCAAATAGGTATATTATTCATATACCTATTTGAACTTCCATCATTTATTATATATTACTTATTCGGCCCAGGAATAATCATAACAGTACAGCTTATTGACCGGACTAGCGGCGACGCCCAGCAGATCTTTATGGGCCGCGACACGTCTTCTGCCATTGTAGACAGGTATTAAAATGCTTTCTTCTTTCACTAATTCACAAATTTGTCTAAATACCTCATTTCTTTCAGTCCCGGTGGTAATTCTGGATTTTTCTAATAGGGCGTCCATTTCGGGTAAATTACAGAGAGCGAAATTTCCGTTTCCGTTTCTCATAGAACTATGAAAAGCGGCATATGTGGCAAAATCAGGGTCTGACGTTGTAATCGGCATCGCCCAGAAGGTGATCTCATATTTTCCGCCCGCGATGCAATCAGCCTGCCAAGCCGCCCATTCCATTTTTTCTATGTTGGCAGTGATGCCAATTGCTTTCAACTGCTGCTGGATTATTTCAGAAGGCTTAGAATAGGTCGCTGACTCAGCCGTTTTGAAGGTTACGGTAAATCCATTGGGATATCCGGCTTCCGCCAGTATTTGTTTGCCTTTTTCAGGATCATACGGATTTGCTTTAAAATCTTTCGGGTAGGCATCCAGTGTAGGAACCATAGCCGCCTCCACGACTTCGCCTTCGCCGTTCAACGCTCCCAGCAGAACCGCTTCCCGGTCGATCGCATAGCTTACGGCTTCTCTGACCTTCTTGTTGCTGAATATGCCTTTCTCATTGTTAAAGGAAATCAAGTAATAACACGGCATTTCTACTTCATAATATTTTAAATTTTGATTGGCTTTTACATTAGGTACGTCCGCAATTTGCAGAACGTCCCGTAAATCTGTTTCGCCCTTTTCCAGTGATAACACCGCTGTAGTATTATCGCTCATGATCCTGTAGGTAACATTCTTGATCGCAGCTTCGCCGCGATAATAATCGGCAAAGCTTTCAAATATCACCCTGTCCCCGCTTCTCCATTCCTTCAGCATATACGGCCCTGTTCCCACGGGATTTCGCGCAAAACCTTCCGGATCCGCTTCAACGGCTTTTTTACTTACGATCATCATGTTGCCGGATGACATACATCCTATAGCAGCCGGGAAGGGGAATTTTAACTTCAGTTTCACTGTGCTTTCATCAATTTTCTCGGCAGCCTCCATAGAACTCGTAACTTTTTTGGTTGCCGGTGCGGCAATGGAACGGTTGATCGAAAAAACAACGTCTTCCGCCGTCAACGTATCCCCGTTATGGAATTTGACATTGGGCCTGATTTTGAATGTGATTTCCTTATTATCCTCAGACACTGTCCAGCTTTCCGCAAGAGCGGGTACTAATTTTCCGTCGATCTCTTCCCGCACTAGCCCATCATAGATTTGATAATGGTATTTTTGTGATTCGCTGTCATTAGCTTTGACGGGATCCATGGAAGAAGCCTCGCCAACAATACTGTACACCAGGCTGTCTTTTTTGGCAGCATCCCCGCTGCCGTTATTAGCGGAGCCGCCGCAGCCCGGCAAAAGAAAGACTGCTATCAACGCCCAAGTCAGAACCAACATTACCCTCTTCTTTTTCATAAGTTTAACCTCCTAAATCATTTTTTAACGCATGCCCTGGGATAAAAAGTATAGGTTAGTTATTCCTTGCGTTCCTCCTTTCAGGTGATAATCGTTGTTCGTAAGATCAATCAAAACATATGAGGCTTATCCCATAATTTCAATTTTGTGCCTATTCCTAAGCGTAAAGCATTTTGATATATTTCATAACTCCAGGCTACATCTTCTACGGACATTCCGGACATCACAAATATTACCTTTTCTTTTTTATTGACTCTTCCCGCCTTATTTCCCGCGACTACATCACCCAAATTGATGATGCCGTCGGCAGTCATTTCTCCAGCATCTATATAATCCAATACCCTGCCGCAGATAGAGCCAAGATAATTTTTATAACCGCCCGGCATCCCTTTATATTCATCATGCCAGGCTTCGTACATCGCCCAATTATCCACAACCAGCTTGGTATTGATAATAAACTCTTTAGATAAATTGGCGCCGGCCGGCATTGATATCAAGACGCCGTCTTTAAGCCACTCATCTTTAATTTCAGGCTTCACGCTCCCTGATGTCGCGGTATTTACAATATCCGCATCTCTAACAGCTTCTTCAATACTGTCCACCGGATAAATATCTACGTCATACTGTTGCTTAATGATCTCGCATAGTCTTTTGGCCGAAGCGGGGAAAATATCATATACCTTCACCTGCTTGATATTTTTTAAAGACAGAAGCAGCGCCATCAAACATGTCCGGTTGATTACTCCTGCGCCTACTAATCCAATGACCTGCGAATCTTTGTTCGCTAAATATTTGGCCCCGACCGCAGGTATGGCGCCGGTTCTCATCGAGCTGATTAAATTAGCCGACATATAGGCCAGGGGCGCTCCTGTGTCGGCGTCGTTCAAAGTCGCCATCAATATGGAGCGGGGATATCCTTTTTCACCATTAGCCCGGTTGGAACCGTACCATTTTTCTCCGCAGACATTAAAGCGTCCGCCCAAATAGGATATTAGAACCATAAACCTCCTATCCGGTCCGGCGATAGGCATATTAGGAAAGGGTGAGCTATCCGGAAATAACAATCTCATCCCGTGGGAATTCTTATTTTTTCCGCCCATTACATAATCGCCTTTACCCAACAGGTCAAACATCTCTTCCATTACCTCAATGCATCTGTCCATATCGGTAACACCGGCTTTAAGCATATCTTCCTCCGATAAATATGTGAATTCTATTTTGGTGTCCATCTATTCTCCCCCTTTGACAACGCATTACTGCTGTTAATTTTTAATTTATTTTACTTTTCCTTCAGCTATATCTTTTTTTCTGCTTTCTACGGAACGTTTGGAAGGATCGCCGTATCCGCCTCCGCCGGCCGTAACCAGTTCGATCAAGTCGTCGGCCCTAAGAGGGAAACCATTGACTTTATTTAAGGTATTGATCCGTTTTCCATCCCGGATGACATTTAACCGTGCGCCGGCGGCATATTTCCCGCCTAACAGTCCCCACGGCCTTGTTTTAGTCCGCTCGGTCGCCGCTAAAAGCTCGGTATTTTTACTCTCGTCAAGGATCCTTATACCTCTGATAATTCCCAGACCGCCCCTGTATTCCCCGTCACCCCCGCTGTTTTCAGCCAAGGCATACTTTTCAACTAACAACGGATATTCCATTTCTAACGCTTCCACCGGCAGGTTAGAAGTGTTGGTCATATGCACCTGCACCGCATCTAACCCGTCTTTATTAAATCTGGCCCCGGAGCCCCCGCCTATCGTTTCCAGGTATACATAGGGTTTGCCGGTCCTGCTGTCAAAACCCGAAAAGTTAAAAAATGAAACAGCTCCATTACCCGCCGCGGTTACTTTGATCGGATCAATTTTTGCAAAGGCGCCGAATATAACGTCCGCAATTCTTTGGGTAGTCGTAGCTCTCGATTGGGTCGGCGCGGGTTCCGTGGAACATACCAATGTCCCCTCCCTGGCAGTCACATCTATACTTTCAAAAGCTCCGGCATTGGCGGGCATCGTATTGTCCATTAAACACTTTACAGCATAATACACGGTCGCCAGCAAAGCGTTTCTAATACAATTGAAAGACCCCGTAACCTGCTCACAGCTTTCCGTAAAATCGAAATCTATTTTTTCGCCTTGGATAATAATTTTTAATTTGATTAGCAGATCTTCCGTTTTATTGCCATCGTCATCCAAATAATCTTCAAACTCATAGATACCGTCAGGCAATTGCTTAATGGACTGCCTTGCTTTTCTTTCTCCGTACTTCAGCCATTCCCGGCAAAAATCCGTATAAGTATCTATGCCTATCTTGTCGATCAGTTCAATGATCTTGTTTTCGCCGAACTGGTTGGCGATTAACTGGGCCCGCAAATCGCCTTTCCTTTCTTCTTTCAACTGAAAATTCAACATGATCAAATCATAGACGTCTTTGACTAATTTATCTTTTTCATACAATTTAATGATGGGAATCCTGAGGCCTTCGTCGTATATCGTACTCCTCCTGATGTTTCTGTCGGCATGATGACCGGTGTTTACCGCAAAAGCGATCAACTCGCCCTTATAAAATACCGGTTTGACCAAGACGATGTCCGGCAAGTGCGAACCTCCGCCTGAATAGGGATCGTTCCCGATAAAAGTATCCCCTTCGTAGATATCATTGATATTCCACTTATTAAGAACCTCACTGACGGCGCCCAGCAACGAACTGAAGTGCAACGGTATATGCTGCGCCAGTGTGATCAGCTTGCCATTTTTATCAAACAACGCTACCGACAGGTCTTTACGTTCCTTTATATTTGTGCTGTATCCCGTTTTAGTGAGAATGACTCCCATCTGTTCGACGATCGAAAGAAGGGAATTACTGATGACTTCTAGTGTGACCGAATTTATTGTTCCCACGAATTTTACCCCCTATTTTTCTTGTTCAATAACGATATTCAAATATTCATCTACTACGCCTATTTGGTTTTCACCAATTATCGTTGTAGCGTCCATTTGTTCAATAACAGCAGGACCGCGGAGTTTGTTCCCATTATTTAGCATATCCCGGTCATACAATGTATACGGTTTCATGCGGTTTTGTCCGTCGCGGACCAGCCTTTCACCTCTAATCGCGGCGGATGAATCCTCCCCGTAATATTTACTGGGAATGGTTTTAGGCTTATTGATGTAACCGATGGCCGACAACCCATAATTGATGATCTGCACCTCATCATCATAAGAATAGGAATACAGTTGTTTATACGCTTTATTAAATTCATCAATGATATCCTGGATCTTTTTGACTTTTTGTTTGTCATAGCTCACTAATATTTCATAATTCTGCCCTTTATACCTCATATCCAAATAGTATTCGCACACTCTGCGGGCCGGGGGTATGGCTTCAAATTCAAACCAAGCTTCAGCCTCTTTTTCAAGCTTTTGGAATTCATGCTCAATATCTTCAAATTGGATTTTCCCCAGGTCCATAACATTTGTCTGAACAAAATCCCTTCTCATATCTTCTACCAATAAACCATAGGCGGCTAGAATCCCCGGGGTTCTTGGAATGATCGCTTTCGCGATACTGAGCTCTTCCATAAGTTCGGCGGCGTGCAGCGGACCGGCCCCGCCAAAGGCGAACAAGACAAACTCATTAGGATTGAATCCTTTTTCCACCGTTACTTTTTTTATTTCTTTGATGATGTTGGAATTTCCCACAGTAATGATCCCTTGGGCCGTTTCATAGATATCCATATTGATTTTTTTAGACAGCTTTTCAACTGCGGTAAAAGAATTGCCGCTATTGATAGGTAATCGACCGTTTAAAAGCTCTTTATTGTTTAAGTGGCCTAGTACGACTCGCGCATCTGTTATGGTGGCTTCTTCACCGCCCCTATCGTAGCAAGCCGGCCCTGGTTCAGCCCCCGCGCTCTGCGGCCCGACTTTGAGGATTCCTCCGCTGTCGACCCAGGCAATGCTGCCCCCGCCTGCCCCAATTGTCGCAATATCCACTGATGGGATCCTAACCGGGTATCCGCTGATGTTTTTATCCTTGGAGCTGTCGATTTTACCGTCAATAATCAGGCTCAGATCCGTACTTGTTCCGCCGATATCTATCGTTAAAACATTCTTATATCCTATCAAGCCTGTAACATATTGAGCGCCGATAACGCCGGCCGAAGGGCCGGACAAGCTTGTTTTGATGGGATACTGGGAAGCTTCACTCAGGGACATGATGCCCCCGTTGGAATGATTGATGTACAATTTATTTATATTGATTTTCGTTAACGTACCTTTTAAATTCTCCAGATATTTCTTGACTTCCGGTCCGATAAAAGAATTCAGAACGGTTCCGCACATCCTTTCGAACTCCCGGAATTGATTCGATATTTCACTCGATATTGAAAGATAAACATCCGGCAGATATTCTTTGGCGATCCTCTTCACTATTTGCTCATTCGTGGGATTAATGTAGGCATTTAAAAAAGTAACGGCTAGGGATTCAACCTGCAGCTCCTTTAATTTCCTGATGATTTCGATCACTTCGGCTTCATCTAACTCTCGTATGATCTTGCCTTTGTAATCCATTCTTTCTTTCACTTCATATCGTAAATCCCTCGTTATTAACACTTTGGGCTTGTCTGCCTGCAAATCATATAAATCTGGTCTTTTCTGCCTGCCGATTTCCAATAAGTCACGGAATCCTTCGGTAGTAATTAAGGCGGTTCTGGCCCCTCTGCCTTCTAATATCGCATTCGTTGATACAGTTGTGCCGTGAATAAACCTATCGATCTCATCTAAAGCAAAACCATACTTTTCAGCTAATGATCTGATCCCTTCAATCACTGCCTGCGACTGATCCTTCGTTGATGACGGCAGCTTGTATACCTTCAGCTCGCTGGTAATTTCGTCAATTGCGCAAATATCCGTATTGGTCCCGCCCACGTCTACCCCGACTCTATATCTTTTATTCGCCACTGTTTTTTCTCCTCACATTTTTGAAATGATTGACACATCCTAATCACACCAAAGTTCAATCACTACGATAGATCATGCGCATCCTTCCTTTCTTTACAACCCATTAATATGGTTAAGCAAATAACATGCCAATATGCGAATATATGGTTATGGTGGTTTTTATGCCTGATAACTACAAAATAGCGTTGTCAATTTGCATCATGTTGCTTTTTTGCAACTATTTCGCGTGAAAAGCAGGGGTTTTAAAAATTGTTACGAAATTAATACCGGACAATGAATTTTATATAAGAGAAGGTGTTGCAATGCCCAAATTAAAGTTGTATTTAAAAGATCTATTGGACAAATTGGTCGTCATCGACAGTATGCCTGAAGAAAGCTTGAAGATTACCGAGTTTATTAAAAAAAACAAAAAAATGGCTCCCTTTATCAGTCTGGCAAAGTTTGCCGACCTATTGGAACTGGAGCCCGAAAAGATCAATTTATATTTTCAAACGGTCGGCTTCAGCGACTATGAGGAATTTCACAGGGCAATAAAAGACGTTGTGGGGTCAAACCTCAGCAATACCGATCGTTTTCAAATCGCCCTTTCCCTGAACCCGGAAAACAGTATTGTCAGCAACATTATTAATACGGAGTTGAAAAACCTGAAATATTTGCTTTCCTCGTTCGACAATGAGAAATTTCTGGAGTTTGTTGATGAAATAAACAAAGCCTCAGATTTGATCATAGTTGGCACAAGGGCCTCTTCCTCCATCGCCATGTATGCGGAATTCATTTTTACCAGGATCGGGAAAAACCCGCATATCATTACTTCCGGCGCTACACGTGCTCTCGACTTTTTAGTAAACATGGACCGGAACACTTTGGTGTTCGCGGTCGGTTTTCCCAGATACCCAAAAGAAACCATCAATATTCTAAGCTTCCTGAAAAAAAATAACTTCAAAATCATATCGCTTACGGACAGTGAACTATCCCCCATAGCCCATCTTTCCGATCTCACCTTTACAATTAAACGGGATGGCTTTTCATTTCTTGAGTTTTATGCCGCGCCTATGTGTGTGATTAACGCAATCGTTATGTATATCAGCCATCTCAACAAAGAGGAAGCCTTGCAATTCTTCAAGAAACATGAACTACAAGCTGAGGAATTGGGATATTACTTCTAGACTACGAAACTATGCAGAGGTGAGAAACACCATGGGCGTTTTTGATTACAGTAAGCATCTTGATAAAAGCGGTTGTATCATCACTCCCTCAAGTTTTTTGCCTTTTATGGAAGGCAACATAGTAACTATTAACAAAGATTTCCGAAAAACCATTGAATTGCTTAAGAAAATCGCCAAAACAAAAGTTCCGATATTTTTACAAGGCCCCTCCGGCGTAGGAAAAGAAGTTTTAGCCGACTATATCCACAATAACAGCGCTAATACATCCGCCCCTTTTGTTAAATTCAACTGTGCCGCTATCCCTGAACAGCTGGTAGAGTCCGAATTTTTTGGTTATCTGCCGGGGTCCTTTACAGGGGCTTCGGGCAGCGGCAAAAAAGGCCTGCTCGAACTTGCAAACAATGGCGCCTTGTTTCTTGATGAAATTGCCGAAATGCCCCTCCATATACAGGCTAAGCTGCTGCGTTTCCTGCAAAATGGCAAATTTCGCAAGGTAGGCGGTGAAAAAGAGTATACGGTTGATGTACGCATTATTGCGGCGACAAATCAGAACATTTCAGCGTCAATCAAGAACGGCTGCTTTAGAGAGGATTTATTCTTCCGTTTAAATGTCGTCCCCGTATATCTTCAGCCTCTAAAGGAAAGGAAAGAAGATATACCCGTTTTGGCTTTGTATTTTCTCGATCTTTTTAACAAACAATACAACACCAACAAACGCATAACCTATGAAACAATGGTGGAGTTCGTCAATTACGGCTGGCCGGGCAATGCCCGGGAACTGAGAAATACGATCGAGCGTTTGGTTCTGATAACACTTGACAATAAATTATCAACAGGCGATTTGACATATACCCACTATATTTCAGAAAGGTATAACACCTTTAACGATCATGCCCTTTTCAGCATCGATACCGTGAACGACAAAAATAAAACATCCTTAAAAGCCATCATGGAGGATCTGGAGAAAGACGTTATTCTTAAAGCGGTTCAAAAGTACGGCAGTATCCGCAAGGCCGCCGACATCTTGCAGGTGGCGTCTTCTACAATCTCCCGGAAAATATCCAAATATAACAAAAATAACATGTAACGTCTTGTAAGCGTCAAACCGCCGGTCACTCCCGATTCCAAGGAAGTAGACTTTCAACATCCGCACCATTCGGGGCTCCGGTGAAAACTTTTGTCAGGTACGCGAACGGCACAAGTCCATTTTCCTTGGCGGAAACGATCAGGCTGTAATAGACCGCACTGGCCCTCGCGCCGTTCGGCGTATTGGAAAAAAGCCAATTCTTTCGCCCCATCACAAAGGGACGGATGGAGTTTTCCGCACGGTTATTGCTGATTTCCAACCTGCCATCCAGCAAATAGGCTTTCAGATATTTGCGTTGGCTTTGGGAGTAATAGACTGCCTTTCCCAGCAAAGACTTTGGCAGCGCATGAAGTGAATCCGCCCACGCGAAGAATTCGTCCATCAGCGGCCTGCTTAGCCGTTCCCGCTCTTTGTGACGTTCTTCAGAGGACAGTAAAGCGAACTGTTTCTCCAAATGAAACAGTTTATCACAATAAGCGACTCCTTTGGCGGCGTCGGAGGTGTCCCGTTTATCTTTCGGCAGTGTTTGCAGCATTTCGTCGAATTTCCGGCGCAGATGCGCCCAGCAGCCGACAACGGCTATCCGATCGGGCAGCTTGTGGTAGCCGTCATAGCCGTCCGCATGGAGAAAACCTGTGAAGTCCTTTAAAAATACTTCCGGGTGGGTGTGCTTTCGGTCTCGTTGGTAGTCATACAGCACTATCTGGCGCTGTGCCTCGCCGCTTGTGCGGTAGAGCCACATGTAGCTCTTGCTCTGGGCGGGCTTGCCGTCCTCACGCAGCACCTGAAGCGTGGTTTCATCCGCGTGAAGGACTTGCTGCCGGCATAATCGCCTTTTCATCTCTTGGTATATCGGCTCCAGCCAATCCGCACAGGCTTTGATGAGCCAGTTGGACATGGTCTGGCGGGAAAGCAAAATGCCGTTTAGCGCCCATTCCTGCTCCTGGCGGTACAGCGGGCTGCCCATCACAAATTTCTGCGCGGCGATGTGTGCAACCGCTTCCGGCGAAGCAAACCCGCCCTTAATAACGGGCTCGGGCATATCCGCCTTGACAATCGGCACACGCTCGGAGGTTTCCTCACAGTGGCGGCAAGCGTAGACGTGCCGCACATGGCGTATAATTACGGCCTTGGCCGGAATAATTTTCAGTTCCTCGCGGGTATCCTCACCCATTTTGTGCAGACAAGAGCCGCAATCAGGACAGACACGTTTTTCTGCCGGCAGTTCGTGCATAATGATCTCGACAGGCAAATCCTCCGGTAGTTTGTCGGTGGTCAGACGGGTTTTCTTACGGTAATGCGCCTTGACTTCGGTGATTTCCGGCTCCGGCGCGGTCAACTCCGCGGACTGCTCCGCCTCGTTGAACAGGTAGAGCTGATAAAGATTGGTTTGTTCGCTAGAGGCGCCGAATTGTTTATGCTTGGCCAGGCGGAACTGTTCCATAAGCCACTGAACCTGATGCCGCAGCTCATCGTTTTCCGCCTTTAACGCTTCATTGGTTTTGAGTAAATTTTCAACCGAAATCTCTTGTGTTTCCATACTCTAATTATACCGGAAAAACCACGTGAAATCTAGGAAAACAGGCATTTTTTTCTCGCTATTTTACGAGATTTTGTGCTCGAAAACTTCGCTGCGTTTAAGCTTTTTCTCCAGCCGCGCACCGTCAATCAGGCAGGATAATTCATCGCTGCTTAAACCCATCGTGGCTTCGCCGTATGACGACGGCCAGCGGAAATGCCCGCGCTCCAGCCTCTTGAAATACAGCCAGAAGCCGTCGCCGTCCCATTCCAGTATTTTCAGGCGGTCACGATTTCGGTTGCAGAACACAAACAGCGCGTCGGCGAACGGATCAAGGGAAAAGCTCTGCTGCACAAGCGTCATCAGCCCGTTGATGGATTTTCTCATGTCCGTGTGCCCGCAGCACAGATACACGGGCTTCTCTCTAAACCGCATCACAGCGACTTCATCACCCGGCAGACTTTGGCCAGCAGTTGTGCGTCTGTTTCGCCATTTACAGTTATGTGAAACCCGCCGATTTCAATGGTTAGAGATTCGCCGACAGTTACCGGTTCCGAGCCCGCAAGCCGCGCCCATCCGTTCGGCACGAGCCCATCCTCGCGGTTTTGTGCCCTCACTAGCTCGGTGCAGGCTGCTTCACGCACTTTCCTCTGTCTGTAGTAATAGGTTGTTTTGCTGATCCCCTTTTCCTCGCAGAATGCCTCTACGGTCTGTCCGCCGGCCATCCGTTCTTTAACTGCTTCGCTCCAGCCCGACAGCCGAAACTGTGTTACGATTTTTTGTGTGTCCGTTCCAATCACTCCAATTTGCTCCAAAACACTTCATAGAGTATTTTGTACTTTCTTGGAGTGTATTGTACCATTTAGAAACGCTGTTCAAAATGTGCGGACTGATTTGACGCTTACAACGTCTTCAAAAAAACCACAGCCTACACTGTGGTTTTTTTGAGGGATTAAAAAGCATCGCGGATGAGTTCCAGCGATTTAATTTTTTGATTTTCATCAATAAGTACGCCAATCACGTCAAAGCGGCAATTTTTCTGCCATAATCCTTTTTCTTTCAGATAGCGGGCAGCCATGTTTCTTATTTTTTGCTGTTTGGCCCAGTTGACGGTTTCCTGGGGCAAACCAAAACGGGTCCCCTCCCGACTTCTCACTTCAACGAAGACCAGTTCCCCTTTGTCTTCGGCAATAATATCTATTTCTCCGAAACGCGAACGGTAGTTTCTTTCCAGGATATGAAATCCCTGATTTTGGAGATAACTTGCGGCGGCATTTTCAGCAAGGATCCCTATGCCGTTCTTATCCATCAAACCACCTTTTTCTTTTCCTATCTGCCTAAATTATACCATAAACCGCAAAAAACTTATCCTGTGAATGGGACAAGGTCCATAAATCCTTAAAGCCTCCAGATGACGGGGAGTTCCATAACCCTTATTTTCCTTAAAACCGTACTGGGGATACAGATCATCCATGGCGATCATCAGGTCGTCACGGTATGTTTTCGCCATAATCGAAGCGCTGGCAATGGACGCACACAGGCTATCCCCATGGATAACCGCTTCCTGCAGTATCGGCGCAGGGATCCGAAGGGCGTCGATCAGCAGATAATCCGGACGTTGCGAAGTATTATTGACTGCTTCCACCATGGCTTTTTTCGTGGCTTGCAGAATATTGATCCGGTCGATTTCTTCATGGCCGACCAGACCGATCCCCCATGTCACAGCATGCTCTTTGATCAATTCCGCCAATTTATAGCGTAAGGCCGGAGCGACCTTTTTCGAGTCATTCAAGCCGGGCAGATATGTCTTGGGGGGTAAAACCACACAGGCGGCCACAACCGGTCCGGCCAAAGGCCCTCTGCCGACCTCGTCGATCCCGGCTATCATGGCGTATCCGCTCTCCTGCAAGGAACTCTCTTTCTCCCAGAGCCGCTGGAGCCGGCTTTCTTCATTTTCTTTCATCCTGGTCCACACTCCTCATCGTTTCTATATCTTTATCCCTGAACTCAAGGAGCCTGGTCTAAGGTAAAGAGCCCCAGCTTCCCCCCGCGAAATTCATCAAGCAGCATGATAGCCGTCTTGAGCTGATCGACCTCCCCTTTCAACCGTAAAAAACCGCGTTTTCTGCCTATTTCCCCGATAAGCGCCGGCGGATCGTTTGTTTCCGGCACACCATAACGGGCCTGTAATCTGCCGGGGGTATGTTCTACCATCCAGCCCAGCAGCCAGAAAACTACCTCCAGCGTATCATAAGCCTGCTCACCGATGGCGCCGGTTGCCGCTAACCTAAGTCCGACCTGAGGATCCTCGATCTTGGGCCATAGGAGTCCGGGCATATCCAAAAGCTCAATATCATTGGACAGACGTATCCATTGCTTCCCACGGGTGATCCCCGGTTTATCACCTGTTTCCGCCGCACCTTTCCCGGCCAGAAAATTAATCAGGGTCGACTTGCCGACATTGGGAATGCCCACCACCATAATACGGACTGTTTTATTGAGGATCCCCTTTTTTTGCTTTTTCTCCAGCATGGGCCAAGCAAGCTTACGAATTAAGGCCAGGAGGTCTTTTTTTACCTCGCGCCCTCCTTTTGTAAAGCTAGCCGGCAATACGGCAAGCCCTTTTTGCCCGTATTCCTTGACCCATATTTTAGTCGTCGTTTTATCGGCCAGATCTTCTTTTGTCAGAACCAATAAGCGGGGCTTTTCACCGATCATTTCGTTTAACAGCGGATTGCGGCTGCTCTCCGGCACTCTGGCGTCCGCAAGTTCTAATACCACGTCGGCCAGTTTGAGGTTTTCGGCGATCATACGTTTCGCCTTTGTCATATGACCAGGAAACCATTGAACTTGTTCCACGAAAGAATCACTCCTTACTGAATTACGGATAGCCGTGAAAACGGCCAAAACCGGTAACATGCTTCCCCTATAATCAGATTACGGGGTAAAAATCCCCATACCCTGCTATCCTGGCTTCCTTCCCTGCTATCCCCCATCATAAAGTAGTGTCCCGGAGGGACCTCCACCGGCCCGTAATCCGGCATCGGTTGAGCAGCCGCCAAATAGGGTTCCGTTAATACCGCCCCATTCAGATTAAGCGTATTATCCTTGATTTCCACCTTATCCCCCGGAAGACCGATCACTCTCTTCACAAAATGTACCCGCTGATCCAAAGGATATTTGAAAACAAGGATATCTCCTCTTTTCGGTTCCGTTAAAAGATATCTCGCTTTATTGGCTACGATCCCATCCCCCACCATTAATTGAGGTTCCATGGAAGGGGTAGGTATCCAATAGAGTTGAATAATGAACGTCCTAATAAGCACTGCCGCGAGCAATGCGAACAAAATCGGTCCAACCGTCCCCCAGCGGGCTTTTCTTAGTTGCTTATCAGGCTTTTTCAGCATGATCCATCACTCCATCTGTCTTGCGCCTAGTTATAAACCTAGTTATAAAGGGACTGACAATGCAGTCCCTTTGATATGATGCTTCTATGATCTTTCTTTAATTCTGGCAGCTTTACCCGACCTTTGACGGAGGTAATAAAGCTTCGCTCTCCGAACGCGCCCCTTGCGAACCACCTCAATTTTACCCAGTCTTGGCGAATGCAACAGGAAGCAACGTTCTACTCCAACGCCATATGAAACGCGGCGGACTGTAAAGGTTTCGCTTAACCCTCCGCCTCTTTTTTTAATGACGATCCCCATAAAGATTTGTATTCTTTCCCTGGCGCCTTCAACAACTTTTACATGAACCCTTACTGTATCACCGGCTCTGAATTCCGGAATATCTGAACGTAGTTGTTCTGTTTCAATACTTTTGATCAGATCCATACAAAATCCCTCCTTCCCGCGTAGATGTTCTTATCCTGCACTTCTTCTCAGAACAGCGGACCATCCGTTTTGACCCCTCAAAAGGGATACACAACCGTCATGTATTATATCATACCAACCGGTGTTTCAACAACTTTTTTCCCACCATTTTTCTCCCAACAGCCGGTCTAAAATAATAGCGACAGCGCTTCTCACTGAGAGATGGTTATAAGCCCCCCGCCCATAAACAGGTTCCAACACATAATCGGCGCTTTCCATGACCTCTCGGATTATCCCCCAACCTGTACCAAACAGAAGCAGGAAATTGCGGTCATCCTCCCGTTCCAAGATAGTACGCATCTTAGCATAGGAAATTGTTTGGGGATAAGCCCTGGCGTCCGTGACAATTGTAGAAACAGGCCGCCCGGTAGCCTTTTGGATATCTTCCCGGACTTCTTTGATGGAATCCTTTAGAAGTATCCTGTCCAAGGCGGTCTTACGGTCCGAATTGTAGACGGCTCCATAGCCCTTCTGCCAATAATCAAGGATTTCCTGGGCCAGCTGATGCTGTGCCGGCAGGGGATGGATCAGGTAATAACGTTCCGCCTGAAAAGTCATAACGCAGCGGGCTATATCATGGATATCCAAGTTTGTAATGGAGGTAGTGATCGTTTCCATATTTTTATTATATATAGGGTAATGCACCAGACCCACAAAAATATTGTTACGCATGGTCAGATTTCTCCTCATCATCCGGTAGGGCCAATAATACTTTATCTTCTTCAGTTAAAGTGATTTTATCAAGAAGCTCGGGACGGCGCCGGCGTGTCCTCCGCAAAGATTCCTTGCGCCGCCAAATCCTGATCTGCTCATGGTTTCCGGAGATAAGGACGTCCGGTACGGCCACACCGCGGTAAACACGCGGACGCGTAAAATGGGGGTATTCTAACAGCCCGTTATAAAAAGAGTCGTCCTGGGCGGAATCTTCTTCTCCCAGCACACCCGGTATCAGGCGCGAAACGGCATCAATGACCACCATGGCGGGAAGTTCTCCCCCTGTCAGGACGTAATCGCCGATTGATATTTCTAAGTCGGCCAAGGCCCTTACTCTCTCGTCAAAACCCTCATAATGCCCGCATATAAAGGCCAGGTTTTCTTCTTTAGCCAAATCTTTGGCAAGCTCTTGCCGAAAAGGAAGGCCTTGGGGTGAGAGGATGATGATTTTGCCGCGGTATTGGCCTGGGATTCCCAAATTTGCTTCCACCGCGTTATAAATAGGCTCCGGTTTCAACACCATTCCGGCCCCCCCTCCAAAGGGACTATCGTCAACATTTTTGTGCTTGGACGGTGAATAGGGCCGAAAATCAACGATTTTTGTACTGATCAAGCCATTCTCCTGAGCCCTTTTTAAAATACTGGTATGAAGCGGCCCCTGAAACATTTCGGGAAAGATGGTAAAAATGGTGATTTCCATATTTCCTCCCTATTCCAACAAACCGGGGAGGGGTGTAATCTCCATCCGGCTATTTTGTAAATCTATTTTAGTTACCACCTGCTTTAGAGCGGGGATCAGGATATCTTTCCCTTGCCCCGTTGAAGGTTCCACCACATAGACGTCGTTGCTGCCCGTCTTTAAAACATCTTTTACTTTTCCCAGTAAAGTGTCGCCGTTATATACCGCAAGACCAAGCAACTGAAAAATATAGTATTGTCCCTCAGGCAAGGGTTTTACTTCTTCGAGAGGAATCTGCAGATACAGCCCTTTAAGTTTTTCAGCCTGGTTCATATCGGCAATTTCTTTTAAAGTTATCAACACCATGCCCTTATGGACCCTAACCTTACGGATGTGATATGCACGAAGGTCTTCATTTTCTCCAATATAAATACGGGATAATTCGTCAAACCGTTGATAATCATCCGTCAGCGGAAAAATTTTGAGTTCGCCCAAGTGACCATGGGTATTGACGATCTGCCCGATTTGTATGTATCTAAGCATCGGCCCCTACCTCAACTCGACAACTAAGCCGTCTTTGATGACAATTTCCTGGGTAAAAAGGTCTTCCCAATTCATTCCTATCTCAACTTCCGCGGGTCCGTCCACTTCTCCTTGCAATACTTCCACCCCTTCTTGCAGGGCGCCGACCTTTTTTATCTGGTCAATGAACCCGTTTTTGGCGTCTTCCCTCTTCTTCTTCTCCCATTCCAGTTGTTCACGTACCGACTGAACCTGGGGTGAGGCTTTGAGGGTTAATTCTGTAATTGTTTTCTTTGTTCTCTGTTCGATAAAGCTTATTTCTGCATCCAGCTTTTTGATGTTTTCCTGTAATTCCGCCGCTAAAGCCTCTTTAAATTGTTCTGTAACAACAACCTTTACTTGGATTTTCCTATGCACCGTAACCATTACAGAGCCCCCTTCCCATTTTTTGCCTATAATGTCTTCACAAGACCGTCTGTTTTTATGCAAAGAGAGGCCACAGGCCCCTCTACTGCATGATGTCAACTATAATTTTTTTGTTTTCGTCTTTTGCAGCCGCCGCCCTGACAACAGTTCGAATTGCCTTGGCAATCCGGCCTTGTTTGCCAATGACCTTTCCCATATCTTCGGGAGCCACCCGCAACTCGATCACAATAGAATAATCGTCTTCATGGCTCGTAACGCTGACTGATTCCGGAAGATCCACCAAGGCCCGGGCCAAAAACTCCACGAGTTCCCTCATATTTCCAACCACCTTCTTCTTACGGTTATTCGCTAAGTTTCGCGATAATACCAGCCTTGTTCAGTAAAGACTTGGCAGTTTCAGAAGGCTGTGCCCCTACTTTTAGCCAATGTAAAGCTCTTTCCTCGTTGATTTGCATAACTATCGGGTTTTTTGCCGGATTATAATAACCAATTTCTTCAATGAAACGCCCATCCCGCGGGTAACGGGAATCTGCAACCACCACACGGTAAAAAGGGTCTTTTTTGCCACCCATTCTTCTAAGTCGAATCCGAGTTGCCATATATTCACCTCCTTAGGTTAATATCTAAATAAATTTCTTTTATTTGAAAAAAGGAAACTTTAATCCGCCTTTTTTTCCTTTTCCCGAATACTGCATCTGAGAAAATTGTTTGAGCATTTTTTGGGTTTGCGCAAACTGTTTTAAAAGCCTGTTTACTTCCTGTACGGACGTCCCGCTTCCCACTGCGATCCTTTTTCTCCGGCTGCCGTTCAAGATTTCGGGACGGCGCCGCTCATCATTAGTCATAGATTGCACAATAGCTTCGGTGTGTTTGATATCCTTATCATTGATCTCAACGCCTTTAAGAGCATTATTCTGGCTCAAGCCGGGTATCATATCCATGATCTGATTCATAGGTCCTATTTTCTTCATCTGCTGGATCTGCTCCAGGAAATCTTCCAGGGTAAATTCGTTCTTGCGCAGTTTCTTTTCCAGCTCTTCCGCTTTTTTGGCGTCAAACTGGGTCTGGGCTTTCTCAATCAGGGTCAAAACGTCGCCCATCCCCAGGATCCGCGAAGACATGCGATCCGGATAAAATGGTTCCAGCGCATCCAGTTTTTCGCCCATCCCCGCAAATTTGATGGGTTTACCGGTGACAGCTTTAACAGATAAAGCCGCCCCGCCCCGGGTATCCCCGTCTAGTTTGGTTAAGACGACCCCATCCAAACCCAAATCCCGGTTAAAAGATTCCGCCACATTGACGGCATCCTGTCCGGTCATGGAATCGACGACCAGAAGGATTTCATGAGGATGACACTGGGCTTTGATTTGCGCCAGCTCGGCCATCATGGCTTCATCAATATGCAGCCGCCCGGCTGTATCAAGGATGACCGGGTCAAACCCCTGCTTTTCGGCATGGATTTTGGCCGCTTTAGCAATATCCACCGGACTTGTCTGGTCACCCATAGAAAACACGGGGACCGCCAGTTGCTCGCCCAATACCTGCAACTGTTTAATGGCGGCGGGCCGGTAAACATCACAGGCTGCCAGCAGGGGGCTTTTGCCCTGCTTTTTCAGGTAGCGGGCCAGCTTACCGCTGGAAGTCGTTTTCCCGGAGCCCTGCAGACCGACCATCATAATCATGGTCGGCGGCTTAGAAGCGCTATTAAGCTTGCTCTGCGTCCCCCCCATCAGCCCGGTCATTTCTTCATGTACGATTTTAATGACCTGCTGCCCGGGAGTCAGGCTCTCCAATACCCCGGAACCGATAGCCCGTTCTTTGATGCTGTTAACAAATTCTTTGACAACCTTATAACTGACATCCGCCTCGAGCAGCGCTATCCTCACTTCCCGCAGGGCGTCCGTCACATCTTTTTCCGTAAGTTTGCCCTTGCCGCGTAGTTGCTTAAAGACTTTTTGCAGTTTTTCCGCGAGGTTTTCAAAGGCCATTACTTTCACCTACCAGATGTCTTCAATTTTATTAATTAATAAGAACAGATCATGCAAGCCGATATCCGGGTGTTTCTCGCTCACCCGGACCATAAGCGTCCTGACTTCCCGCAGCAGTTTATTGTGCTCTTCGTATTTTTTGACCAGCTCAAGTTTTTCTTCATAAGTATTCAGCGCTTCATCCGATCTCTTCAACAGATCATAAACTGCCTGACGGGAAACGCCCTGTTCCTTAGCGATCTCCCCCAGGGACAAATCCTTTTGGTAATACCAGTCATATATTTCCCGTTGTTTAGGAGTTAATAGCGCACCATAAAAATCAAACAAGACGGCGCGCCAGGCCATTTCATCCATCCGGAAGCACTCCCTTGGTTGTTAAGGCTTTTTACTTAACAGACAATATTGTACCCTGTAAGCAACCTTCTTGTCAAGACACGGTCGGTGGGGTCAATGTATTTGCCTGCCTGGTTGTCGGTTATGGAGAATGTAAATCCATCCGCGGTGGTTACGGTTAGTTTGTCCCCCTGCCCCGGTGTATAGGTCAGTATTACGCTGGTATAGTAGGGGTCTTTGGCGGCTTCGGTATTTGCCCCCGGCTCATGTTCGCTATAAGGTAGGAAATTAGCTTCTTCAGGCGAGGGTTCCATGCAAGAAAACGCGGGGGCCCCCATCCCCGCCTGGGGTGGAACCCTCGCTTTCTTCAGTCGCAAATTTCTTTGAACAATGGCTCAAAATCGCCGGAAGGGCAAATATCTTCACCCATGTAAGATTTGGCAGATTCAGGAGGAAAAGCGTGAAAGTGGGATTTGCTTGGCGTAACCAAGCCACTGATTCTTGCTTTGAAAGAAATCAAATTACACAAAATATTCCGCAGACCCATATACCAGAACACAGCCTTCTTGGCCTCATCCCGTGTTCTGAAATGAAAATCGTTCAGGTACTCCTGCTTCAGCTTCCCCCAGAAGCTCTCCATCGGCGCGTTATCCCAACAATTCCCTTTACGACTCATGGAACAGATGAAGCCGTACTCGCGGAGTAGTTCCTGGTATTCCTTAGAGCAGTACTGGCTCCCACGGTCAGAATGCAACAGCACGCCTTTGGGGTTCCTGCGCCGCAGGCGAGCCTGCTTTAGGCAATCCACGACGAGGCCCTTCGTCATTCTTTCACCCATGGACCATCCTGCGACTTCACGGCCGCAGAGGTCTAAGATACCGGCTAGGTACAGCCAGCCCTCGTCTGTCGGGATATATGTTATATCGCTTACCCACTTCTTGTTCGGCCTATCTGCGGTGAAGTCCCGGTTCAATATGTTTTCGGCCACCGGAAGGTCATGTTTGGAGTTCGTCGTCGCCTTGTATTTCTTGACCGTCTTCGATTTCCATTTGTTCTCCCGCATGATCTTGGCCACGGCCTTCGTGTTGACCGGCTTAGCCTCTGTCGAGAGCTTCGCTGCGATTTTTTTCGCTCCCGATATCTGCTTGTTGCTGAAGAACTCTTCCTTTACCTGTGTTATCAGTTCGCGCCGTCGCCGGCTCCGTTTGCTTTCAGGGCGGTTATCCCATGCGTAATACCCTGGTCTTGACACGTCCAGTATCTCGCACAGCTTTGCAACCCTAAACCTCTTGTCCTCTCCTACGGTGGCCTTGATGAACCCGTACTTCTCTACTTTTGGTGCTTTGCAAAGTAGGCCGCCGCTTTTTTTAGGATCTCGTTCTCCTCACGGAGATCCTTGTTCTCACGCCGCAGCCGTGCCATCTCCTCGTTCTCCGGGAGTACGCGGCCCCCCGCCGCTTCCCACGAACGGCTTCTCGGTGTTCTTCCGGTAGCGGGACGACCACCTGTACAGCGTGTTTTCGTGTATGCCCAGTTCTGTGCTTAATGCGGAGACCTTCTCGCCGTCATTAACGATCCGTTTGCATACTTCTTGCTTGAATGCCGTGTCGAATTGCTTCATTTTTTGAACACCCTTTCGTACTTATATTGTACCTGGATGTTCAATTTGTCTGCAAGTCGGGGTTTGGGTCAATTTGTTGTCTCCTTACTCTCGCCGCCATTCTTTTCATAACCTAGGCTGTGGTCTAGTTCAGCTTCTAAGAGTTCTTGTCACGGGAAAAGAGTGGTTTCCTTTTTCCTTCCTTCTTTGCCATTTGTCCAACCTGCCTTTCCATTTCATTTTATTTCGGAAAGGACAGAAGCACAATTTATTTTACACACTCAATAAAAAATTATTATTATCGCTGATTTAAATACTTTCTTATTTTTGTTTCAAATATATATTCTAAATCACGAGTTGCTACTCTCCCATTTTCTTCAACACTAACATTTAGCACAACCTTAATTTGACTCTTATCAGTTAACTCCATATCATAATCATTTATTTCATCTATTAATATAATCTCACTTGTTTGTACTTCGTTACTTTCATCTTTATTAAATTCTAATTCTATACTCAAGTTTCCTTTAGTTATTTTATTAAACTTAACATTCTTAACCCCTTCAACTCTTACATGATTGATAGCAACCTTTTGATTATCTGCTCGCTTATAAGCTGCCAACCTTAGAGAATAATTATAATATTTATCTTCATATGTTTTAAAAGGATTTTGTCTTGTATACGGTATCAGTAAAACCCCATTAATTTGATACTGTTCTAATTTAGGGTCTGTAAAACTATACCCCTCTTCTACATGTACCTTTTCCGTATCTTTATGAATCAAGTCAGTAATCTCAGAAAAGCCTCGAGATGTCAAAATAGTTAGTGCAATTAAAATAAGTATCACCACTAATACAACAATAATAATGATTTTTATTAAACGCATAACTGTAACCTCCAACATTCTTTATTTATCTTGATTTCTTTCATTCTTTGAACCTGTAAGATAATACGGCAACATATCTGTAAAAAAGTGCCCTACACCTTTTCCTGCAAATTCTCCCCAACCTATAACATTTAATTTATTCTCTGGCAGTTTTGCTGGAGTTACATAGTTATATGTTGCTTTATAACTAGGATCTGTAACAGGTTGTAATGTATCTCCATCAAAAACAGCTTCTCTTCCATTAGGATTAACAAATTTTAACTCAGGTTCTCCCACCCCATTGTCATGATAAATAGACATACTTTTATCTAATAGAGTCCATCCTGAATCCCTTTTCATCACTTCTGAATAGCTTGGATGAGGTCCATTTAATGCGTCCCTCTTTTCAAACTGAAATTCAGTTACATTCTTATAAATATCATTTGCAATATTTATTACTGTATCTTTTGCTTTATCAAACCAATTTTTGTTTGTTTCTGTTGTTTGTGCTACCCCACTATTCCCCGTCCCCTGGTTATAGTTGTACTGGTATAGGCTGCCTGCCGTCAAGGTACTGCTCAGATCAGTTACTTTACGTGTATCTACTATCGGCTCAGCAGGTTTAGTCACTGTAGTGGTTTTAGTACTCGTATAACTGGGCTGGGTTGCATTCGTAATGGGGGGAACCGTGGGGCTGGCTGCGCTTGGCACATATGTTGTAGCGGTTGATTTGATATCGCTGGTACTCTTCGTGGTGGTGTCAACGGTCTGCAGAATCTGTGTCACCACATGCAGGTCTGTGATACCACCCATGTATTTCGTACCAATATCATACAGCCTCTGGTCTACTACGTCCTTCCAGGCTCCTGTCTGGGAGATATTCATCCGGGCGGCTTCTAACGCATAGTCGATGTAGTGTCCCGTGGGATCATAGTATTTGATCGGGTTATTGTGGCAGTATGTGTAGAGGTTGAGGCTTAGGGGGTCGTTGGGATCGCCCCGGTAGGTGTCTTCGCTGAGGAAGCGGGCGGTTACGGGGTCGTACCAGCGGCTTTGCAGAAAGTAGGTTTGGGTTTCTTGGTCGTGTTGGTAGCCTGCGTAGGTGAAGGGGTTGTTGGTGTTGCCGGTGGATTCGAGGATGTTGCCGAATGGGTCGTAGTAGTAGGTGGCTTGGATGCCGCCTGCGGAGTCGATCAGGGCTGTGACGTCGCCGTGCCCGTTATACATGTAGTAGAGGGTTATGCCGTCCACTGTTCTTGAGATGAGGCTGGTGCCTTGGACGTTGCGGGCGGTCTGGTTGCCGGAGCCGTCCAGTTCCAGGACGATTTTGTTTCCGATGTAGGTGTATTGGGTGGTTTGGGTGTCGATTTGTTTAGCGACCCTGAGGCCGTCGCCGTTGTAGGTGTTGGTGACGGTGAGGCCCTCCGGGGTAACGGCGGTGATCATCCGGTTGAGTTCATCATAGGTGCATTCGGAAATACCCGGATATTTTAGGGTTCCGGTGCTTTCTGTTTCGCTTAGGCGGTTTCCTGCCGCGTCGAAGGTGTAGGCTGTGGTTTTGCCGCTGGGCTCGGTCACTGTTTCCAGACGGTTGAGGTCGTCGTAAGTGTAGGTTGTGATGCCTTTGGCGTCGGCTTTGGAGATCAGGTTATGGGCCGCGTCAAAGGTGTAGGTATAGGAGTCGATGACGGTCTGGTCGGCTTTTTTATTGACGAGGGTATGGAGCATACCGTCGTCGTAATAGGTGTATTCTTCGGTGAAGCCGAAGGGATAGAGCACTTGATGCTTGGCTCCATTGTCATAGTAGGTGTAGGTGGTTGTCTGCCCGTCGGCAATGACTTGCGCCATTCTTCCGGCCTGGTCGAAGACCTGGGTGGTGGTGTTGCCTTTGGGATCAGTAGCGGTTTCCGCCACTTGGCCCGCCGGTAAGTTTGCGGTGATGTCATAGAGGAAGGTGAGGGTTCCGGCTCCGGGTACGGTCTTGGTCTTGGTTCGGTTCAGTTGGTCGTAGGTTCGGGTGGTGGTGCCCGTGCCGTCGGTCATGGTGAGTTGATTGCCGTTGTTGTCGTAGGTATAGGTGATGGTGAGGGACCCGGCGGACTCTGAGAGCATCCGGCTGTGCGCATCATAGGCGTAGGCGGTGATTTGCCCCTTGCGGTCTGTTTTGGTCAGGAGGTTGCCCAGTCCGTCGTAAGTGTAGCTCTCGGTCTTGGCCGCTTCATAAGTATAGCTGCCCGGCGCTCCGGTCCTGCCGCCGTGGTCGATCTTCCTGCTGAGTTTATTGGCGGCATTGTACTCAAAGGTGGTGACATTATTCTTACCGTCGGTCTGGGTGAGCATGTTGCCGTTAAGGTCATAAGTATAAGCGGTGGTTTCGTTTAAGGCATTTACTACAGAGCTAAGGCGGTCAAACTCGTCATAGCTGAAGGTGGTGACCTTGCCCCGTCCGTCTGTGCTGGAGCTTATTTTGCCCGCGTTGTTATAGGTCTGACTTTTGGTATGATTCAGCGGGTCGGTGGTGGAAATGAGCCGGCTGTTCTTGTCATAAACGTACTGTGTCAGTTTGTTTAAAGCGTCATAGGATTTAATCTGAACGCTGTTATTGTTGTATTCCAGTTTTTCGATGCTTTTGTTTAGAGGGTCTTTCTTTTCGATCAGCCTGTTTAACGGGTCGTAAATACTGGTATATGTGTTGCCCCGCCAATCTGTGCAGGTGGTCTGGTTGCCGTTTTTGTCATAGCCAAAGGTTGTGGTCTGGTCATGGGGCACACCGTTAAGATCGGTAACTGTTATCTTGCTGCCGGTTATTTTGTTTACTTCATTGTAGGTATTCTCCGTGGTGACATTGTTGCCGTCCGTCAGGAAGCGCTGATTCCCGGCTTTGTCATATCGGACGGAAGTAGTGATGCTCTGGGTTGCGTCGGACTTCTGCCGGGTATGGGACAGTTCCCGCCCCTGGTTGTCATAGGTATAAAGGTCCACCGGTCCGGCGGAGTTTACTTTTTTCAGCAGGTTGCCCAGCACATCGTATTGATACGTGATATGGCTTGCCGGGATAGTGGCGTCACCCGGATAGATCGCCTTTCTTGTTTTTCCGAAGGCGTTGACTTCATAGACGGCGGTGTTCCCGTTCCCATCTGTCTGGGTCATAAGATGCCCGGCCAAGTCATAGGTATTTGCCTGGGTCGTCTGGCCATTGACCTGTATGGTGAGGATATTCCCGGCGTCGTCATAGGTATAGGCTTTAACAATGCCGTTGGCGTCGGTTTCCGCGATTTTACGGCCTGCCCCGTCATAATCATATTTTACTGTAAAGGGGAGCGCACGGTCCCTGCTCACCGGATCAAGAATAGTGATGAGCCGGTTGGACAAATCATAGCCATATCCGGTGCTGTTGTTCAGGGCGTCCGCTTCACTGCTTTTGTTGCCGTTGGCGTCATAGTTGAAGGTTTTGGCAGCAAAGCCGACCCACTGGCCCGTGAGGGGATCAAGATAAGTATATCCTTTGGTTTTCACCCTGTCCATAAGGTCATAGGTATATACCGTCCGGCTCATCTCGGTCAAATTCTTGGCCGGATCGTAGCTATTGGGCGCCACCTCTGCGATCAGGCGGCCGGCCCGGTCATAATAGTAGGCTGTGGTATACCCTTTGGCATCAATGGTTTTAATCAATTGTTCGCGTCCGTCATAGATATTGGTCGTGGTATGGTTATTGGCGTCCGTCCGGGTAAGGATTTTGCCCGCCCAGTCATAGGTAACGCCGGTGTCAATGGTAACCGGATTGTTGTTTTCGTCTGCTCCGGGCATACTGGTTCCCGTCTGCCGGTTCAGATTATCATAAGTATAGGTTACGACTGTAGTATCGGGCCTCGTCATAGTTTGGATATTCCCGTTCTTATCATAGGTATAACTGGTAGTCAGAAGGGTATCCTGGTCACTGGCGAAGTCATATCCGGCCAGGTCCCCTTCTCTGATATGGAGCTTTTCTTCCACAGGCTTGCCGAAGTAATTGTTGACAAATTCTATAGTATTTTTTTCGGCAGCGTCGGTATACACATCTTTTTTGCTTAAAAATCCGTCGTCGTCATAGTAATATTCTGTCCTCCCGCCCGCGCTGTCTGTCTGGATTCTTAGCCTGTTATCATTGGTGTACTGATTTGTAACCGTCAGGAGATTTTCCGAAGCGGGGACCGCATACAAGGCTGCCGCTGTCTTACCGGCCTTTTCCTCCAGTATATTGCCCGCTTTGTCATAAACCTTGGCTTTATAGCTGTATAGGGAGCCGTCGGCAGCGGTCGGGATCCACTGCCCGGTATTTCTGTTCAGCCCGTCGTAACGGAAATAAGTGGCGCTTCCCCGTCCATCGGTCGAAGAATTGATTGTCCCGTTGAGGTTATAATTTACAGTGCTGAATGTTCCGTCCGGATTGATCTGTTTGATGAGCCGTCCTTTATAATCATAGGTATATTCTGTTACCGCCCTTTCCGTATCGTTCAGATAACGGGTCACGGTCTTGGTGGTCTTGCCGTCCGGCAGGATCAAATAGCTGTAACTCGTCAGCAGGACGGAAGCCGCCCCGGCGCTTTCTTTAAATTTAAGTGTAGCCAGCCGGTCCAGAGCGTCATAACTATACTCATAGACGGCCCCGTTGGGCTTGGTTTCGGTCTGCACATTGCCGTACAAATCATAGGTGTAGGTGATCGCCTTGTCTTCCGGGTCGGCGACCGTATGAACCTTCCCGCTGGGATAGTATGTGTAGCGGTAGCCGTGATTGCCGTTGTAAACATGGTTGACCAGGTTATCTTGTGCGGGATCATAAAGGTTGGCGGCTACCACCTTGGATTTTCTTCCCATATTATCATAAGTGGTTCGCGTTACTTCCCCGCCCTGCAGGGTTACCTTCTCCACGTTACCGTTATTATCATAGACGGTGCTTGTGGTGTACTGCTTCGGTGAAACCGCGCCGGTCCGCCAGCCGATAGTGTTGTAGCTGTAACTAGTGGTCTTGTTTTCGGCGTTCAAAACAGTCTGGATATTCCCATAAGGATCATAGGTATAAGTGGCGATGTGCCCGTTGGGATCGGTTTCGGATTTCAGCAGTCCTTTAGCGCTGCAGCCCATCTGCTGCGCTTCCGCGTCTGTATAGTAAGTGTAGGCGGTAACGGTAAAGGGGGCTTCGTCACAGCCATCGGTGTATTGATCCGTGCCGTTTAAGGGCTGCGCCTTTTTCAGAAGCCTCAGTTTATTGCTGTCGTAAATATAAAAGATATATTTGCCGTCTTCGTCACGCCCACTGATTTTATTGTTCTTTTCATCGTAAGTAAACTCTTGATAGCTGGAATCGGGATTATAGATCCTGGTGATATTACCCTGCCCATCCCGCTCATATTCTGTCCGGTTGCCATTCCGGTCGGTGACGGATTCCGCTTCCCCGTACTTATTGACTCCGTTTGTATCCAGCGTATAAATAGTTGCGCTTCTGCGGCCGTCGGGCTCCTGGACCTGGATCGGGTAAAGCATACTGTCATACCAGGTAGCCTTTTCCCGGCCGTTAAGATCGGTAATGGTCACCTTGCGGTACTCGTCATCATACATATAAGTCTGAGTATTGCCATAAGCGTCGGTAATCCTGGCAATTTTCGGCAACGTGCCCGATGTAAAATCATACACAACCGTTTCCAGCACATTATTATCATGATCCTTGATCGTGGTCAAATAGCCTTGAGTGTTATAGCTGTAGCTCATTGATTTGCCCTGGGGATCAACGGCCCTGGTCAACTGGTTGTTTGTATACTCATAGCGGACAGTTCGGCCAATAGGATCGGTAATTGTATCAATCAAACCCTGAGCGTTGTAAATAATAGTGATCTGCCTTCCCACCTGGTCGGTGATAGACGTCACTTTCCCGGTGGCGGCCGCGACGGCCAGGGTAATGGCGTTGCCGTTGCGGTCCTTCATCCATGTCAGATAACCGTTGCTATCAAATCCATAAGTGTACTGGTCCTTGGTCGTCAGGACATGTGTGTTGTCGGCCTGTTTTACCAGGATAGACCGTGAATCATTGGCCGTATAGGAATTATCGGCATTTTTCGTGAACGTCATCGCGCTGCCGTTAGGCATTCTGGCTGTAAACTGATTGTCGCCGCTGTCCTTTAAGCTGCCCTGGAAGCCAAAGCTCCAGCCGATTCCCAAAGGAGTGTCGGGCCTGTAATCCCGTGAATTATAGGTGCGGGTTAGGTCGATCTTAAATCCCGGGGCTTGTATTTCCATATCCGTGTAGGAACGGGAGAAGTTGCCCGATGGGTTGACATTCTCTTCGCCTAAGTGGACTAATTCCGAAACAGGGTTGATTTCTCCTTTGCCCAGTCTGCCGATTTCCACACTTTTTGAAAAATCGCAAGTAGCCATACCGCCTATCACATACAAACAATTGTTAAGCGCTATGACGCCGAAATCGCGTTTTGACATCATCATGTTACTTTCGGTTTCCCAGCTATCAGTAGAAGGATCGTATACTTCTACACAATCTAATTGTTCCCCGCCTATGGCATAGATTTTACCGCCTAAAGCGACAACTCCCAGTCCCTCTCTTCGCGTGGGCATTTTTTTCTTGACGGTCCAGGTATTAGTAACAGGATCATATTCCGCAACCTTGTCGTTTACAAGGAAAGGATCGGTGCTGTTATATCCGCCTATAACGTATATCTTGCCGTTTAAGGCGGTTATGCCAAAACTCCTTCTGCCTGCCGGCATAGCGGCTTTCGTTGTCCAGGAGTTGGTTGCCGGATTATATTCTTCCACCGTATTATACTGGTTCCCTGAATTGGATTCCCCGCCGACCGCATAAATCTTACCGTTAACTACCGCCACTCCTAATTTATTCCGCGCTGTGGGCATATTGGCCTTTGTACTCCAGGTGTTGGTTACGGGATCGTACATCTCCACTTTATTGGATGGACTACCTCCCGCTTTTCCGCCAATAGCGTAAATCTTGCCGTTAACCGCCGCTGCGCCAAGCCCCGCCCGGGCCGTCGGCATACTGGCCTTTGTGGTCCAGGTATTGGTGGTTGGATTATACTCTTCAACCCTGTTTACCTGGGCGTCGTAATAATATTCTCCGCCGATGGCGTAAATTTTCCCATTGACTTCCGCCGCGCCCAGTAAATGTCTTACTCCCGACATTGCGGCCCGCGTTTCCCAGATAATGTCCCCGGAATTATACCGCTCGACCGCCTTCAAATAGCCCTCTTGATTACAGCCGCCCATTAAATAAATATTCCCGGCAAAAGACGCTGCTCCGAAATAGGCCCGGGGCTCAATACTCCCTTGTTTCGCCGTCCATGTTTCCGCGGCAGGGTCATATTCCTCCGCCGTATTTAGATAATTATTTCCGTCATGGCCGCCGATTGCATAAATCTTCCCGTTCAATTCCGCTGCCGAAAGCGCATACCTTGCCTCAGATAGATTTGTCCCGGCAGTCCACCTGTTGGAAATCGGATCATACACTTCAACAGAGGACAGGATGGAGTCGTTCCGTCCCCCGATGACATAGATCAATCCGTTATATGCGGCAATGCCGAACCCGCTTCTCGCAGTTGTCATGGACGCTTTGGTACTCCAGGTATTCGAATAAGGATCATATTCCTCGACTGTACTTAAATACCCATTACTGTTTTGGCCACCGACGGCATATATTCTGCCGTTTACCGCCACAACGCCCAGCCCCGCTCGGGCCGTCGGCATATTGGCCCTCGTTGAGCAGATCCCGTTATAATAATCATTAGCTTCAAAAGCTTCTACCGTATTCAGGTAATTTACTCCATCGTATCCGCCGATCATATAGGCTTTGCCGTTAATAAAGGCCGCGCCCAGATCCTTTCTGCCGACAGTCATTTGATCTGTACACCATAATAGGCCGTCTTTGTAGACATTAACATTATTCAGATATCCGCTGTCGTTATAACCGCCTATTTCCAGTATTTTTGAGTCGGTCGCTACGACTGCCGGGCCCTCTCTGAGAATATAGGCAGTAGTATTTATTGCAAAACTGTCATAGGTCGGATCATACTCTTCCACAGTTTTCAGAATAATAGGGTTCGCCTCATACCTTACGCCGCCGACAGCGTATATTTTCCCTTCGGCTGCGCCGACTCCCAGGCTTCCCCTCGTAGTTGGCAAGGACGTCCTTTGTGCCCAGGTATTGTTGACCGGGTCGTATTCCTCATTGATGTCTAAATAACTATTCGTGCCGTTGGTCCCGCCCAGAACATAGACTTTATTGTCGGCAACCGCCGCACCGGCCCCGGCCCTGAGCGAAGGCATACCTGCCTTGACGCTCCAGCTATTGGTTGCCGGATTATACTCCTCCACGGTATTTAAATAATTGCTGCCGTTGAAGCCGCCTATGGCGTATATCTTGCCATATACCGCCGCCAGGGTCAACTGCGATCTGGCCGTAGGCATACCGGCTTTGGCGGTCCAGGTATTCGTCAGCGGGTCATATTCTTCCACAGTATTTAAATAGCTGCCGTTATAACCGCCTACGGCGTAAATTTTGCCGTTTAACGCCGCCACGCCCGGATATCTCCTGGCTGTATTCAGCTCCGCCCTGGTCGTCCATGTATTCCCGGCCGGATCATAAACCTCCACGGATTTTAAATAGCCCCCGTTATAGCCGCCGACCGCATAGATACTGCCGTTTACGGCGGTTGCCCCCAGGCCGTCCCGGGCTGTCGGCATATTGGCTTTGGCGGTCCAGGTATTTGTGACCGAGTTGTATTCTTCCACGGTATTCAGATAACCCGAGCCGCTGTTGCCCCCAAGGGCGTAAACTTTTTTATTCAGCGCCGCCGTTCCCAAATCCTTTCGCGCTGTCGTCAGGCTTGCTTTCGTATTCCAGGCCGCAGCGCCGAGGTTATATTCTTCGATAATATTTTTAACATTAATCCCCGAATTGGAATAACCGCCGATGGCATACAACTTTCCATTACAATCCGCAATCCCAAATTGTGTTCTGTCAACTAATAAGCCTGGCGCCATCGCCCAGGTATTGGTGGTCAGATCATATTCCTCAACCGTAGTCATGGTATCATAAGCATCTCCGCCCACGGCGTAAATCTTGCCGTTGGCGGCTATCGTCCCTAAACCTTGCCTTGCAGTGGGCATCGGCGTTTTCGCGGTCCAGGCGTTCGTGTTGGGATCGTACACTTCCACCGTTTTTGACCGGTCATTATTCCAGCCGCCGATGGCGTATATTTTCCCGTTGGCCGCCACCGCGCTTAAATTCATTCGCGCACTGGGCATAGCCGCTTTTGTTGCCCAGGTATTGGTAACAGGATTATATTCCTCTATGGTTTGTAAAACATAAGGGCCGTTGCTCCCGCCAATGGCGTAAATCTTGCCATTGACTGCCGCAGCCGCTAAATAGTACCTGGCCGTCGGCATACTGGCTTTGGTGGTCCAGGTATTCGTGGCGGGATTATATTCCTCCACCGTATTTATGAACGTCGTGCCATTGATGGCCCCTCCGATGACATAAATCTTGCCGTTCACCTGGGCGATGCCAAACGATCTTCTGGCTGTCGGCATACTGGCTTTCGTGGTCCAGGTATCGGCAGCGGGATCGTACTCTTCTACGGTGTTCGAATGAGCGCTCCCGCTTATTCCGCCAATGGCGTAAATTTTCCCATTTACGGTTACCGCCCCAAGCTGTGACCTTTCCGTCGGCATGTTGGCTTTAAAATTGGCAATATCTTTAATAAGATTATATTCTTCCACCGTGTTGAGTTGCGCTCCGATACCGCTGTTGCTGTTCCCGCCCAATGCATAGATACTGCCGTTGCAGGTTGCGAGGCCAAAGGAACCCCTTGGTTGGATCATATTGTCCTTGTCCCTGACAAGCCAGTTGTCTGTCAGGGGATCGTATTCTTCCACCGTATTTAAATAATCCGTACCGTTATAGCCCCCAATGGCATAGACCTTGCCAAACAGCGCCAGCACTCCCTGCTTTTCTTTCCCGGCGGACAGGGACATTTTGGCAAGCCAGGTATTATTGACGGGATCGTACTCCTCAACAGTGCTTAAATACCCGCCGTTATACCCTCCCACGGCATAAATTTTGCCGTTGGCGGGGGCGATTCCCAAACCTCTTCTGGCCGTGAGCATGTTGGCTTTGGTGCTCCACGTGTCGGTTTGTAAATCATATTCCTCGACTGTGTCCAGATAAGCGCTGCCGTCATAGCCCCCGACAGCGTATATTTTGCCGTTTGTCACGCAAGCTGCCAGATAAGCCCTGGCCGTCGGCATACTCGCTTTGGTCGTCCACGTATTCGTGGCAGGATCGTAGGCCTCTACAGCAGTAAGATACGTGCTGCCGTCATAGCCGCCCAGAACATATATCTTGCCGTTAACCGCGGCCACACCGCCGAAGCCTCTGGCTGTGGGCATAGCGGCTTTAACAACAGATGTTCCGCTTGCCGCGTCATATTCTTCTGCCGTATTTAAATAGCTGCTTCCGTCGAAACCTCCAACCGCATACAACTTACCGTTCACGGCAGCGGCGGATATACCCGAACGGGCTGTCGGCATACTCTTCAGCATTTTCCAACTGCCCGACGGCAGGCCATATTCCTCATTCGTACTTAAATAACTGCTGCCGTTATAGCCGCCCACGGCGTAAATTTTACCGTTGGCACAAGCAGTGCCCAACCCGTATCTGGCCGTGGGAAGATCGTTTCTTTTTCCCCAGGCGTCTACAAGCGGGTCATATTCCTCGACAACATTCAGGTTTGAGCCATTCGTACCGCCTATCGCATATATTTTCCCGCTAGCCGCCGCCGTTCCGAAATCCCCCCTGGCCGTGGGCAAACTGGCTTTGGTACTCCAAACATTGGTGAGCGGGTTATATTCCTCGACAGTATTCACATAATTGCCGTTATACCCGCCGAGGGCATAAATTTTACTGTTTATTTCCGCGGCGCCAAGTTCGTAACGGGAAACCGCCATGCTTGCTTTCGTACTCCAAGTGTTTGAAATTGGGTCGTACACTTCTACGACATTTAAACTGCTGCCGTTATAGCCGCCTACCGCATATATTTTTCCGTTGGCAGCCGCAACTCCTAAGTTTCTCCTGGCTGTGGGCATACTTGCCTTTGTTGTCCAGGTATTGGTGGCCGGATTATATTCCTCCACATAACCTGTGTAACCACCGTTGAAACCGCCAATAGCATAAATCTTACCATTGGCAACAGCTACACCGAGTCCATATCTGGCATAGGCCATGCTCGCTTTGGCCGTCCAGCTGTTTGTGGCGGGATTATACTCTTCCATAGTGCCAAGGTAACTGCCATTGAAACCGCCGATGGCATAGACCTTGCCATTTAGTTCGGCGATCCCCATATATCTCCTGGCCGTTGACATACCGGCCCTGGCATTCCACTCGTCCACCGAATAAAGACTATACTCTCCATTACCTCCGGGATCACCGCCGATTTCACCGCTGTCGTTATCGGTCGGAATTTCAATTATCTCACTGCTTGCAGCTACCGGATCCTTCAAAGACGAGTTGCAATTGATCTTGTCTGAGCGATATACTTTCCCCGTCAATGAAGATAAGCGGTCGGAAGAATCAATAATCCTTGATTTAACCTCTTGTAAACTGCCGCCCGGATATTTGCTTAAGATCAAGGCCGCTTCGCCGGAAACAAAGGCCGCGGCCATTGATGTTCCGGAACTCTTACCGTAAGTATCCCCGGGCAGGGTACTCTCAATTTCACTGCCGGGAGCAGCCACATCTACCGAATTCCCCCCATAATTGGAGAAACGGGACAGGTTGCCGGTCCTATTGACTGCCGCAACAGCTATTACATTCTCCTCCTGCAAAGAAGCCGGATAAACAGGCGCCTCATCAATATTTTGATAGCTGTTGCCCGCCGCGCAAATAAAGAGAAGTCCACTCTGCTGGATCGCCTCCTGCAAAGCCATGTTTTGGTTGGCGCTTCCCCAACTGCAGTTAACAATTTGTGCGCCTTTTTGCTTGGCATATTCGATGGCGCTTATGATATCGCTGGTATAGGCAATCCCGTTTTTAAATACTTGCAAAGGCATAATTTTTGCCCTGGGTGCAACTCCTGCGACACCTTTTTGATTGTCTTTCACAGCGGCGATAATACCGGCGATATGAGTCCCATGCCACTCGTCATTGGCTTGCTGTGGATCATGGATTATATTGGTTTTATCGGTAAAGTTCCAGCCATTGACATCATCAACACAGCCGTTTCCGTCGTCGTCTATCCCGTTATTCTGGATTTCCGCCGTATTTGTCCAAACATTATCCCTTAAATCTTCGTGGGTAATATCTATGCCGGTATCCAACACGGCCACCGTAACACCGTCGCCCATTGCTTCTTCCCAGGCGCCAACCGCGTCGATTCCAATAGAAACAGGCTCATATTGATTATCCGGCAAAGCCCACTGTTCAGAATAATAGGGGTCATTTGCTTCCGCGGCGACTGTCAGTTTATAGTCCGGTTGAATATATTCAATATCGGCGTTCCTTATATTTTGTTTTAGGAATGCCAAGAGTTCCTCTTTTCCCATCTTTTCATTGGTTCTCAAGACATCAAAGCGTCTATTCCTCGTATGCTGAATTGCGTTGATCTTCTCGTTTGCTTTTCCTGATATAGTATTAATAGCCCTATCATTTTTATATTTCACAATGAATCTGTCGGTAATCTGTTGATCGTTCAGACCCTCATCTTTATTAAACCTATCAATTCTTTCTTTTGCGGCGCCTGTATCCATTACCGTTACACTGCAGGCAGCTATAAACCCGCCGTCTTCTGTTGCCGCGGTAACAATGACCGTTCCGGCGCTTACTCCGGTTACCGTTCCGTCATTGGACACCGTAGCGACCCCTGAATCGCTGCTGTTCCAAGTAACTTCCTTTTTAGTTGCATTGGAAGGGGCCACATCAGCATTCAGTATTTCACTTTCCCCCACTTGAAGACTGAGGATTGTTTTATCCAGACTTATCCCTGTGACTGAGCTATCCAAAGCGGTTACCGTAACCTCGCAGGCTGCGGTATATCCACCGTCCACTGTTGTTACAGTTATTGCGGCACTCCCGGCGCTGATACCGCAAACCTTACCGGTACTGTCAACGGCGGCAACCCCTGAATCATTGCTGCTCCAAGTAACCGCCTTGTTTTCAGCATCATCAGGAGTTACGTCAGCCAACAGGGTTTCGCTGTCGCCCACGGCGATACTGGTGCTTGCCTTATTCAGACTTATCCCGGTTACCTCAATTACTGCCGCCTTTTTACCGACGTTCCCTGCGGCTGCCTCGTCTAATGAAACCCCTGCTGCCGGGGAAGCGGCATAAACCGGCAGTATGTTAAGAACTAACAGCAGACATATCAGCACGGCTATATTTTTCTGCGAAAATATTGCAGACCTCATCCTATTTCCTCCCTCTATTTTTATTATCCTTTCACCGTGTAAAATCTCATTAGTTGGTTTTGACCACCCTTATAAAATTCCCATTGGCGTCATATTGATAATCAAGCTTACCACCCGGAATTAATTCAATATAGTCTAAACGATTTTGTGAATCGTAAACATAATTCTTAATAATTTCCGACGTTACATTGACGGCGCATGTTGCTGTATATCC
>DHRG01000044.1:144900-146651 GCA_002408285.1 Peptococcaceae bacterium UBA5318
TGTTGTCGCGGTGATGTTTGCCGTTCCCGCGCTGACTCCTGTCACTAAGCCGGCAGTGTCTACTGTAGCCACCGCCGTGTTATCGCTTGTCCAGGTTACATTTTTGTTGGTGGCATTTTCCGGCGCTATTGCCGCTGTCAATGTTTCCGTTTGGTCTATGTTGAGCGTGGTACTGGTCTTGTTCAGGCTTACTCCTGTTACTGGAAATCCTACGGTCACTATACATGCAGCAGTATACCCACCATCTTCAGCAGTCACTGTTATATTTGCCGTACCCTGACTTACCGCTGTCACTTGTCCATCGCTATCTACTGTAGCTACCGCCGTGTTATCGCTTGTCCAGGTTACATTTTTGTTGATGGCATTTTCCGGGGTTATATTCGCAACCAAGGTTCTTGTTTGTCCTAGACCGATAATGATACTATTTGGATCAAGGCTTACGCCAGTTACAATAAAACGGAATAACTCAAAATCATCGAGTATTTTCGTAGGGACCATACTATAACTTACAATTCCATTCCCTAACTGACCTCTATCATTAATGCCCCAAGCCCATACAGTACCATCGTTTTTAAGGGCTACAGTAGCGTATTGACCTCCAGATACAAACTTCAGATCGTTTATGCCAGCAACCTGAACAGGAATATTATAATTATCCAAAGTGGAATTGCCTAGTTGTCCATAATTATTGTATCCCCAGGTCCAAAGTGTGCCATCATTTTTTATAGCTGCCGAATAATAAACCCCGCCTGCGACAAAATTTACCCCACCTAAACCGCTGACCTGAACAGGGGCGGTTCTTGTCGTATTCGTACCATCTCCCAGTTGTCCACAGTTATTTAAACCCCAGGTCCATACTGTTCCATCATTCTTTAAAGCTAACGTATGGGAGTTCCCTCCTGCAATAGCCGTTATGTTGGTTAGACCACTGACCTGGACAGGGGTGGTTCTTGTCGTATTCGTACCGTCTCCTAGTTGTCCACGGTTATTTAAACCCCAGGCCCATACTGTTCCATCATCCTTTAGGGCAATAGAATATCCCTCGCCGCCGTTGGAAATTGCTGCTATACCACTTAATCCACTGACTTGGACAGGGGTGGTTCTTGTCGTATTCGTACCGTCTCCTAGTTGTCCATAATAATTGGCTCCCCAAGCCCATACAGTTCCATCATCTTTTAAAGCCAATGTATGGGTGTTCCCTGCAGCAACCTCTTGGACATTGCTTATCCCACTTACTTGTACTGGCGTTAACCTATTCGTTGTAGTGCCGTCGCCTAACTGCCCATAACTATTTGAACCCCAGGCCGAAAGAGTACCATCGTTATTTATAACCAGCGAATAGCTGCTCCCTGTTGCAACAGCCTGTACTAAACCAACATTATTAATTTGAACGGGTGTCGGCCTATTCGTTGTAGTACCGTCGCCTAATTGCCCGTATTGATTCTCCCCCCAAGACCATACAGTCCCATCCAAATTGACGGCAATTGTATGGCTATATTTAGTAACAACGGAATTTATATTATTTGCGCTTGGAATCGAGGGGCTAAGCGTAGTAATACCATTGCCCAACTGACCGTAATAATTATAACCAAAGGTCAAAACGGATCCATCTGCTTTCAAAACTACCGTATGGATCTCCCCTGTTGCGATACCCCTTATATCATTTAAGCCGTTAACCTCGCCCGGAATTAATCTTCCTATTATTGTGCCATCGCCCAACTGACCATAATAATTGGCGCCCCAAGCCCATA
>DHRG01000044.1:146781-147074 GCA_002408285.1 Peptococcaceae bacterium UBA5318
GTCATCTTTAACCGCTATTGTATGTCCATTTCCTGCAGCCGCCGCTTTTACATTACCTAAACCGCTAATTTGAATTGGTGTTAATCTTGTCGTTGTCGTATCATCGCCTAACTGCCCAAAAGTATTTGAACCCCAAGCCCATACGGTCCCATCGTTTTTAACCGCTATTGTAAAATCTGTCCCCGTATTAACCTCTCTGATATCAGTTAGGCCGCTTACTTGAACGGGTGTAAAACTGGTCGTTGCAGTACCGTCGCCTAACTGCCCATGATAATTGGCGCCCCAAGCCCATA
>DHRG01000044.1:147196-158008 GCA_002408285.1 Peptococcaceae bacterium UBA5318
GTCATCTTTAACCGCTATTGTATAGCCGACTCCTGCGGCAACCCCCTTAATATCAGTTAAACCGCTAACCTGGGTCGGTAATGATCTGTCGATATTTGTTCCATCACCCAGCTGACCATAAAGATTATATCCCCAAGCCCATGCGGTCCCATCATTTTTAACCGCTATTGTATAGCCATATCCTACAGCAATCGCTTTGACTTCACTTAAACCACTTACTTGTATCGGGGTTGCGCTTTCGGTTGTCGTTCCATTTCCCAATTGTCCACAATTATTAGCCCCCCAACTCCATACGGTTCCATCGTTTTTAAGAGCTACTGAATTATTACCGCCTGCGGCAACATCCACCACATTAGTTAAGCCTGTAACTTGTACTGGATTGGCACTGACACTTTTCGTCCCGTTTCCCAATTGCCCACAATTATTAGCCCCCCAACTCCATACGGTTCCATCGTTTTTAAGAGCAACATTATGATTTGATCCACATTCTATCTTTGGTTCGCTGGGCACTTCAACAACACAAACAGCGGTAAACCCCCCATCCACTGTTGTTACTGTGATATTTGCTGTCCCTTGGCTTATTCCGGTAACAACTCCATTGACATCCACAACGGCCACTGCCGTATTACTGCTTGTCCAGGTGACCGCCGTATTTGTCGCCTCTTCCGGAGTTATTGTTGCCGCCAGTGTTTCCGTCCCTCCAACAACTATCGAGGCATTTGCCTTATTAAGGCTCACCCCGGTTACACCCGTTGAAGCATAAAGCGGACTTACATTCGTAGTCATAAATAATAAGTACACAAAAACCGCAACATAAAGTTTAATTGATCTATTCACAATAACCCTCCTCTGATAATCAGTCCTTTTATAATCAATCTGTCAAAGACACCTATTCACAGTTTAACTGTAGAGCCATGTTGAATATTGTCGAATCTTATCTTTTACATAATTATTACTTATTGTAAAATAAAGACTTTATTTTACATATATAAAAAGAGGGTATCGCTACCCCCTTTTGGCCCAATTTATCCCTTGATTACCTTCAGCCCGATTGGTTTGGCCTGTTCCGCCGCTTTAAGATAATCCAGATTCAAAAAAAAGACAGTCGCGGCAACACAGTAGAAGGTGTAGACGGCCAAAGAAACCGCCGCGAGCAGGATCTGCACGACAACCGTTCCCAGCAGCAGACCAGGCAGTACCAAAGCACAGACGGCATTAATCAAGGCAGCCGGCAATCCTGTCAGAACACCAAATCCCAAAAAATACAGGAATACCCTCCGCCACTGCCCTTTTACCAAGTCTTTGCTGTAATCTAACGCCTTTTTCCCCGCTATCCCTCTGAGGGCGACAACATAAAGGAAAAAGGCATAATAAACGCTCCAGATAATACCGGGAATGATGAGGAGCAGTAAAAGAAGAAAAATGATGATACCGGCCAATAAACTTGTTCCCAAGCTATCCAGCCAGCGGGAATAGGATTCCCGCAGCGCAGCGCCATAAGCAATACTTTCCCCTTCGATTGTTTTCTCCACGACCACTGCAATTGCCATAACCAGCAAAACATAAATAACGGCGCCCAATAGGCTGCTGATAAAACCGGCTGCTGTTGCTCCCGGAAAATACCCATATCCATACAAATACCCGCACAGGCAGCTAAAAAAAGCGACAGGAAACCCGATGATTACCGTCAGCGAAAATAAGGCGGCAAAACGCGCTTTAACAATTTCCCAACTGTTTGAGATGATTTCACAGAAAGTAAACCGTTCAGTCTTAATGTTCTCCAGCATAATATCCCTCCATACCGAATAATTCTCTTGTATCCTATTCGGGATAAAGGATAATTTCTACAAATTAAATTCGATAGCGAAAGGAATTTATTATACCGAATCACCGGGGATACCAGAAACGCTCTTTCAATTCCTTGGCTAACCCGTAGATATCCGGATAGATTGCGGAATGGGTGATGCCAAACGTCTTCAGTTTCTCATAAATCTTGGGGACATCCTGCCGCCGTATGACATATTTTCTAAAGAACTTCTTTTGAAATAAAGCGCTATCCGGACCAAATATCTCCTCAAAACCCTCCTCCCTAAGACCATGAATAGTAAAACACCCTTTCTGGACGCTCATTCTGGGGTGGCAATAAGTCAACTGGATAGCCAGGGGCTTGTGACTGGGACGGCAGTTGTTCCTCTCGGCGGGATGCAAGAAGGCTAAACGAATATTTTCATACGACTTGCTGCCTTTAGACCAAGTGTTGGGATAACAATCAGTATCGGATTTAACAGCCTCTTCCTGCAACCCTTCATTGAATCCCAGCGATACATGGTTTAAAGCCACCGGGTTCAGCATCCATATGGCCGGATTTGTTGCCTTTTCCAGATTGTTTACAGCAAAAAACAAAGCAGCCAAGGCGCTTTCCGTCCAGTCTAACAAACGGGTCGGAATTCCTACATGCTGCATTAAAAACAGCCATTTATCCAGGTCATCGCGGTTTTCGGGGGTTTCTCCAAAGGCCGGGGCCCGATTCCGGAAAATAGCGCTGAGCCAGTATTCGTCATATCGGCCTTCCTCCCGTGTATTAAACCTTCTAAAGACTGCCGGAACAGGAGATTGGCGGCCGTCCGTCTGCCCGCGGAACCAGGGGACATTAATCCCCCTGCAGTCCCATAAACGGGAATCCCGGATCACCTTCTCGATATATGATTGAAGCAACTCTTCTCCCGCTGTTCCCTCCAGGTACTCGCAGGGAAATTCATTTCTTTTTTCCGCTTTATCCATTACTTTATCCATTAACAGTCCCCCCAACAAAGTAAAATCCCCTTATGAGGCGGATTTATACTTCCCCGTTAGGAACCGGTATTTTCGGAACTTTTGGCAAAGCAACCAAGAAAAGTGTCTACTAATAACGGATCAAATTGCGTGCCGGCACAGTCGCGTAATTCCTTGACCGCCGCCTCATGCGACAAAGCCTCCCGGTAAGGCCGGTCGCTGATCATGGCGTCATAGGCGTCTACAATGGCCAGGACCCGGCATTCCAAAGGTATATCCTCCCCTTTGATCCCTAAAGGATAACCCTTCCCATCCCACCTCTCGTGATGCTTCAAAATGAAATCAGCGATCGGGGATAGATCGGGAGAGGACTGAGCAATACGAAAGCCGATTTCACAATGCCTTTTGATTTCTAATATTTCTTCGCCGGTTAAAGGTCCCGGTTTAAAGAGAATATGGTCCGAAATCCCTACCTTGCCAATATCATGAAACATCGCTAACTGGCACAACTGCTGCACGCTCTCTTCAGACATTCTCAGCGCATGCGCCATTTTTTCGGTTAATTTTTGAATGCCAACGGAATGGCCCTCCGTCGAAAATTCCTTTTTTGTAATGGTTTTGATCAAAGCATTAACAATGGCGATCTTGGCGATATTCAAGTGCTTAAGCTTTTCCTGGTACACTCTATTATCAGCTTCCTTAAAAAGCTCATAAATACGGGTCTTTCCATCACTGCTGTAAGTATACCCCAAGGACATGTACAGCGGTAATTCAGGCTTGGCGATATTGTGCTGGACCAAAGCCTCCCGAAGCGCCGCATACGCATTTTCCACCGCAAACGGGCTTTCATTAATAAAGATAACACCAAACTCATCCCCTCCGATGCGGGAAATAGTATCGCTCTTCGGGAAACTGCTCTTGATCACTTCAGCGGCCTCAACCAAGATCGCATCACCCACCGAATGCCCCAACGTATCGTTGATTAACTTAAGCCCTTCTATATCGGAAATAATAATACCTACCGATGTTATATTACTGTTTTCCAGATAATCCAGCCTTTCCTCAAAATAAACCCGGTTATGCAGACCGGTTAAAGTATCATGATAATGCAGATATTTCAGCGTGTTCTCGTTGGTTTTTCTTTCCGTAATATCATAGGCTATCCCTTCGATGGCTACGGTATTGCCTTTTTCATCGAGAATCGGGATGTTTTTTTGCTCCAGCCAGACAGTTTTACTATTCTTATGAACAACACAATACGTCCAGGTCTTATCTGCGAATTGTGGATTTTCCCGGCGAAACTCTTCAGCCAGATAAGCATAATCAGGGTGAATAATCTTTAAATTCAATTCCGGATCCTGATAAAATTCATCCGGGGTATACCCGGTAATCTCATATACCGCGGGGCTGATATATTCAAAACACATTTTCGGTTTGATATGACACAAGAAAATATAGTCATGGGATTTTTCCGCCAGTAAACAATAGAGCTTTTTATTTTTTAGCAGCCCCTGTTGCATTTTTTCAACATACAACAGGATAATACCGGTTGCTGTTATAAACACCGCTATGACAGAACCTGTCAAATGCTGAGCGCCTACACACAAGCCCCACAACAGCAGGGCATAACCCGCCACCCGGGCGCCGATTCCCCCGAAATCCCGGCATCGTATAAAAAGCGATCCGGTCCAAATAATGACCACTTCCACAAATAAAAAAGGTGGAATAACCACTATATTATGAGGAAACCCCTGTAAAACAAAATACCCGGAAGAAACAACGCCTAGTACGGCAAGATACAACCAACCTCCGGCGGCCTGTCTTCCAAGCGTCGAATACGTTGCCCGCAATAACAGCAGCCCCATGGGGAAAAAAGTAATAACCATCCATAACGGGAAAAAAGGTCCTCTTTCAATAAATAAAATAATTATAAATAAAAACCAGACGCCCGCCCAAATTGCCAGATACTGCTCACGATACCGGTAATACAGATACAAAAAGAAAAATACAAGTAAAAATGAATTTGTTGAAGCCAACATAAGGATCTCTTTATTCACCGAATTTTCCCCTTTTGCAGTCTTTTTAAAAATATTCGACATTAATGTAAATTTACCTTTGAAAATAACTGTCGTACTATATAACATTTATTACATTTATTTTCAGACACTTCCGGAACTAAAGCACCAAAAAATCAATAACTACATACTGTATTTTGATATCTTTTGCATAGGCGGTGAATCCAAGTTGGAAAAAAACCCGAAATCCAACACACAGATAGAATCGCACATCATTGGCGGCCCTTTGGCGCCCCAAATAAACGGAAAGGTTACTTTTAAGGAGGCGCCGGGCGGAACGATAGTGTTTGTTGAAGTGCGCGGACTCCCTCTTTATCAAGAAGCCGCTGACGATAAAGCCCCTATTGGGCCCCATGGATTTCATATCCATGAAAACGGGATTTGTGAAATCGGCAACCCCCAAGACCCTTTTTTAGCAGCGGGAGGTCACTGGAACCCGACGAAACAGCCCCATGGCAATCATGCCGGAGATCTTCCGGTTCTCTTCTCCAATCACGGTTATGCCTCAATGGCCTTTTTTACCGATAAATTTAAACCGTCGGAAGCGATCGGACATGCGGTAATTATCCATCAAAACCCGGATGACTTCCGGTCGCAGCCGGCCGGAAACGCTGGAAAACGCTTAGCCTGCGGGGTCATTCAAGCAAGGATAGGATAAACGATCTTTTCCCGGTCCGGGAATAATTTAAAGAGCGTGTCACAAAACGTTGATATAAAACGTTAAAGCGACACGCTCTTCTTTTAATCTAACCGCCTCAGGCGAAACCCCCATTCTTCCCACTGCCAGACAGCAGTCCGCAAAGGGCTGTCAAGGGCCAAGGCGTAACGCTCTCCGGCTATTCTGCGGTACTGTCCTTCCTCCACGACCAGCTCGCTCCGGCCGTCGCCGTCCACATCCCGGATAGCGAAAGAAACGATAGGACAATCCAAATCGGACGAACACCAGACGGATTTAAACGTATCCTCCTGCAGTTTAAACACAAAAAGATGATTCTTATAGCTGGTATCCTCACCGGTCTGCCAGAAAGGCCGCAGCGTACCGAAGCTGCCGGTTTTCCAGAGAGATAGCGCCAGGTCGTCCGTCCCGTCATTGTTAACGTCTCCCAAGGCAAAGCTGTCCACGCGCCAATCCCCGGCAGAACGCCAGATAACCTGGCCCCCTTCCGTCACAGTGAGGCTGTGCCCGGCCAGGGAATACTCCTCCGGTTTCCCGTCGCCGTCAAGGTCGCCTACAGCCCGTACCGCAGGGATGGCGTCCCCGCCCTTTGAAAACGCCAGGCAGACAGCCAGCAGCACTGCCGAAACAATCCCTAACCAGCGGCCTTGGCGGATCACCATGCCGGTACTGTATAAACCTGCAGCCAGGACGGCTGGCCAGGGGTTTCACCGCTCTCCAGCATTTCCTGCCATTTCTTGTCGGTCAGGCGGTCTTGAGCCGGCCAGGGGAACTCATAATAGGAATAAACCGCGCCTTTAGCGATACGCAGCTTGCCTTCGACAGGGACGACCGCATAAATGGTGCTGACAAACCCCGTAGCTTCTTCCAGTACCTGCCCGTTGGGATCAGTAGCGACATCGGCGATCAAGGCGGCGGGATTTTCATAGACGGCGGAAGGGTGATCGACCCCTTCATCCCGCAGCGCCTCCAGCCAGAAATGCTCCAACTGCCCGCCAAAGCTGCGGATCAGCTCGTAATCCTGGTCGTTCAGCAACTGGCCCGCCAGTTCCCGTTCAGCGATATCCTTCAGCTTTAGAGCTAACTCCTCCATCCGCTCTAAAGCGGACCGGTCCGCTTCGGCCAGCAGGTCCCTGTCCTTTAATCCCTCCATCGTCAGCTTGGTCAAAGCAGCCAACCGGGCGTACACAACCGGATTGGTCTCCACGTAGCCCCTGTCATCCGGCTGGTCGGCTCCCCCGCCGCCCATTTCGGCATAGACCTGCTTGGCATAGAGGATGGTGTCGTGCTTCAGTTCGGCCCAACTCCCCAAGTAAGTTTCCAACTGCTTGCGTGTCCAGGCTTGGTTTTGCATAAACAAAGGATAGCCCTCGCCTTTTGGTTCCGTCAGCGGCGCCAGCGTATACAGCCAGGACCAGTACAAGTTTTGTGTCCAGGTCCCGGTATCCAGCCCGGCAATGTAGCCCTGCATCTTGCGCATATTCTCCGGGTATTTCTGATAACCCGTTTCACCATTCTCCTCCAGGATGGCGTAGGCTTCCTGAGAGCCCATCGCGGCAGGAATATCCAGGCCTTTAGGCAGCATCCGGCGCCGGCCGTCGGCGTTTTCCCCCACTTCCCGGTAGACCAAACGCTGGAAGACCGAGGCATCCAACGTAAACCGCTGGCCCATAAAGCGAAAGCCTTTGATCTCCTTTTCCCGGTCCGGCTGGATAGTTTCATCAAAGATGGGCATGGAGTTGAGGGCCGGGGGTTCCAGTTTTTCAAGGCCGGCCCGGAAAGCGCTCCACTTACCGGCCTCTTCGGTCAAGTCCGCCAGGGCGGGAATTGCTCCATAGGTTTCCTGCATCACCTGGTGGTACTGGCTAAAGCCAAGGTCGTCGCTCTTGCCCACAAAAAAGTTCGTCGGCTCATAGATGCGGTTCCAGCGGTCATATTCCTGCTGGCGGTTGAGCAGCAGCGTAATCAAAGCCGCCGATTTAGTTTCATCCTCGTTGGCGGCCCGAAAAGTCAGACGGCCATACCACATCATGGCCTTAAAATAGGTCTGCAGATCCTCCGATTTGGCGTAATGCCCCCGGGGCAAATACTGGGTGTAATCTTCCTTCAAGGCGTCCTCCAATCTGGCGCCGGGACTCCCGATATTCATTACCGGCGAAGGAACAAAGACTTCCTGATGATCTGCAATAAGCTGCAGCTCGCTGCCCGCCTCCCGGCGGACGAAATCCGGAATGGCAGCCTGCGGGTTAAGCAGACAGGCGGCCACGGCAAAAAAAGCCACATTCCGCTTGGCCGCACTTTCCCAAGCTGTGCCTTTTAGCGACTGGTACTGTTTTTGACTTCCGTCCAGCATGGCTTCTGTCAAGGAATCCAACTCGCTGCGCAGCTTGTCTTTCTCCAGCGTCCGCAGCAAGTGGCTGAAGTACAGATGGTAGTTGTGCAACATGGCGTCGGTGGTAATAAAGTTGGGGATATAATCATAGCGGTTTATTTCATAGATGCTGAAAAACTCCCGGTGGGGACTGGGCGCCACCACAAAACCGTTCTTGCTGAGCAACTGTTCCGCTTCACGTGAAAAGGAAAAACGTTCCTTATTGCTGACGTTGCTCAAATCCGCTGCCACTTGGTAGGCTTCCGCCACCGGTTTAAGCGTCACCGGGACCTCGTTATACGGTGCGAAAGCAGCCGTTGCCTTAACCAGCGAGTCTTGGGATAGATCCTCTTGTTGCTGCGAAAGGCCCTGGGAAGAATTCCGACAACCAATCGGGCCTACCGGCAGAACGGCCAGCATTGCCAGGCACAGCAATGCGGCAACGATTTTTTTATTCTTCATCAAAACAATTTTTTTAGTCTTCATCAAACTGCCCCCTCTCTTGTTTCTTATGACGAAAAACTCAGAGTTTTGTTCCTATTTTTAGGGAGGCAGCCAATTACTTCATCAATCAAGCGCTGTCAGTGAGCGTCTAAATATTTAGCGGCGCTCAATGCGGCTACCAGACCCTCTCCCACTGCTTTGGCAATTTGAAACGGCTGTCCTGTGCAATCCCCCGCGGCAAATACCCCAGGGATATTCGTAGCCATCGAACGGTCCACCTTAATGAAACTTCCTGATAACTCCAGACCCGGCGCCAGGTCTTTCAGGGGCGGCGTATCGCGGATAATAAACAACCCGTCCGCTTCGTGTGTTCCCTGATCGGTTTCCAAGGCCTGGAATTTTTGAGCGCCCTGCACAGCCCGCGGCTTTCCGGCCCCGATTTTTACACGGCTCTGTAATTTTTCTGTTCCGCCTTTCCTGGCGAAATAAGTGACGCTATCGCATAATTCCGCTAGAAAATTAGCTTCCTCCTGGGCTTCTTCCGTTTCGCCAATGAGTAAAACCTTTTTACCCCGGTAAAGGGGTCCGTCACAAGTGGCGCAATAACCAACGCCCTTTCCCACCAAATCTTCTTCACCGGGCAAATAATGAAGCACCGTTAATCCCGTAGCGAGGATCACCGCCCGGGTCGTTAAAAAATCCCCCTTAATCATCACTTGAAAGGTATCGCCTGACGGATAAACGGCGTCCACCCGAAGACGCTGAGGCGTGATACCCATCTCCTTGATGTGGGCTAAAAATTTATTGTTCAACTCTTGCCCTGTCGTATGAGGAAAACCAAGGTAATTATCGACCCGGGGGGCTTTTTGGATCTTATCGGCGCAAGCTGCTCCGCCCCCTACAAGCAATAATTTTTTCTCCCTGATCTTAGCGTTGACGGCTGCGGAAAATCCGGCGGGGCCGCAGCCGATTATCAATATATCATAGGTTTTTCCGTTATCCATCGTCATCCCCCCTACTCAACGATCCCTACACTATCGTCACCATCGGTTTCCTGCAATCTGACTTCGATAATCTCTTTTCTCGAGGTAGGCACATTCTTGCCGATATAGTCTGCACGGATAGGCAATTCACGATGGCCTCTGTCGATCAACACCGCCAGTTGGATAGACTTAGGCCGGCCAAAATCAATAATGGCGTCCATCGCCGCCCTCACCGTACGTCCTGTATAAAGCACATCATCCACCAAAACTATTGTTTTATTGGTGATATCGATGGAAATCTCTGTAGCATGAACCAGGGGTTGATCGGCCAACGCTGTGAGGTCGTCCCTGTACAAGGTGATATCAAGCTTTCCAACAGGCACATGAATACCTTCAATTTCCCGGATCAAAGCCGCCAGCCGCTCGGCTAAGGGCACTCCTCTCCTCCTGATGCCTACCAAAACGAGGCCCTCAACTCCCTTGTTTTTCTCCAATATCTCATGGGAAATCCTCATCAAAGAACGTCTTATCGCGTTTTGATCGAGGATCAGGGCTTTTTCATGATTCTCCATTAAACCAGCCTCCTTAAACAAACTCCCCTTGGCTTCCTAACCGCCGTAATGCTCCACGAAATGTCGCAGGCAGAGGACTGGTAAACTCCAGCCACTCACCCGTGCGAGGATGTGTAAATCCCAGCGTCCTGGCATGTAAAGCTTGACCGCAAACCCCCAATTGATTACTTTTCGGTCCGTATTTAGGATCTCCTACTACAGGATGATGAATAAAAGCCATATGCACCCTGATCTGGTGAGTTCGGCCTGTTTTTAAACGGCATTCCAAAAGAGTATACTCTCCCAGCCTTTCCAGGACCCGGTATTCCGTAACCGCGTTTTTACTGTTTTGTAGTACTACTGCCATTTTCTGCCTATCGGCCCGGTCCCTGCCGATAGGCGCGTCAATTATCCCGCCCGGTTCGCCGACTGCCCCGTGAACCAAAGCTAAATATTCCCTTTTGACTGAGTGTTCTTTAATCATCCTGGCTAAGCTGCGATGGGCCAGATCTGTTTTAGCCACGGCTAAAAGACCGGAAGTATCTTTATCAATCCGGTGCACGATCCCCGGACGCAGTAACCCGTTAATACCCGATAAATCCCGGCAATGGAAGAGAAGCGCATTGACCAACGTGCCCCGGTAGTTTCCGTTGGCCGGATGGACGACCATGCCCTGGGGCTTATTGACCACGAGCATATCCCTGTCTTCATAAACGATCTCCAAAGGGATCGGTTCCGGTTCCACACTTAGAGCCTCAGGCGCCGGAATAATACAGGAAACTAAGTCCCGCGCCTTGAGTTTATAATTAGCTTTCGAACCTTCCTTATTGACGAGAACAGCTTTTTTTTTAATAAGGTCCTGCGCTTGTGTCCGGCTGATCTCCTGTAATTTACAGGCAACGAAAACATCCAACCGGACGCCTTGATCTTCCTCTTGAAT
>DHRG01000044.1:158113-200755 GCA_002408285.1 Peptococcaceae bacterium UBA5318
ATTAAATTCTTGCATTTTACACCTATATCTGATCCGACCGCAGGATGAGGACAGCCAGGAACAATACCCCTACCACGACGGCTGAATCAGCCACATTAAATATATAAGGCCAAATCCCGCGAAAATCAAGAAAATCAACCACCAATCCGGTTTGTAACCGGTCGACCATGTTCCCCACGGCGCCTCCGGCTACAAGAGCATAGGCAATTGATAATAAATAACCGCTATTTTTTTGGGTATGCGCCAGGTAAAAAACAACGCCCAAGATCACCAGCGTAACGATAATGAAAAGCGCTTTCTTCTCCGCCAGGATCCCAAAAGCGGCGCCTGGATTTTCCACAAAAGTGATATGAAAAAAGTCCGCTATCACAGGTATAGTCTGACCAGAACGCATATTAGCGGCAACCAGCCATTTAGTAACCCGGTCCAGTAATACCGTCAGGAAAAACACGAACCAAAATATCATTGTCAACCCCACTGTTTTTATTCAGTTCTTTTCCTTATTATTCTAACATAGAACCAGCTCTCTAAGCAAATTATGGTTTTTTTAGCAGGCTTTCGTTGACCAGCTTAACTATATCCGCGATAAAATCCCCGATAAGGGGAAGATTTAGCAGAACCACCTTTTGTAAGCCATACAAAACCAGCGCTCCCAGAATCGTAAAGCCAATAGCCATACCAAACCCACGGGCGACGCCGGCCAGAAAATTAGCGGCCAGCATCCTCTTCCTGTCATTCAAATACTCCACATATTCGGCTATTTTCATTTTTTCCACAGACATAATCAAGTTTTCAATGACGGCTTCTAAGCGGGCTTTCTGATTATTCTCCTGCACTTTTGACTCCCGTGGTTACTCTTTTTCTTCTATTATACCTATATTAAGCTTCTTTAACCGTTTAACAGCCTAATTCGACAAGGCCTGAATGGGAGCAGGGATCCGGCCTCCCCTCTTGATGAATGAAGCGACGTCAAAAGCATGGACAGGCATAACGGGGGCATATCCCAGCAGGCCTCCGAATTCGACTTTGTCCCCTGCTTTTTTGCCGGGGACAGGAATAATACGGACTGCCGTAGTCTTTTTATTGATTATCCCAATGGCCGCTTCGTCGGCGATAATAGCGGCAATGGTTTCGGCGGGAGTATCGCCGGGAACGGCAACCATATCCAGACCCACGGAACAAACGCACGTCATGGCTTCCAGTTTATCAAAACCGAGGCTCCCTTCCTCTACCGCCCTAATCATTCCGGCGTCTTCACTGACCGGAATAAAGGCTCCGCTCAATCCGCCCACATGGGAAGAAGCCATGGACCCGCCTTTTTTGACGGCATCATTCAAGAGGGCCAAAGCTGCGGTGGTTCCATGACCACCCACCTTTTCCAGACCCATAGCCTCCAGGATACCGGCTACGCTGTCCCCGACCGCCGGTGTGGGGGCTAAGGATAAATCCACGATCCCGAAAGGCGCGTTTAGCCTGCGGGCCGCCTCCCGGCCTACCAATTCACCCATCCGGGTGATCTTAAAGGCCGCCTGTTTAATAATCGTTGCCAGCGAACCAAAATCAACGTCCGGATGACCCTTCACAGCGTTGAGTACAACACCTGGGCCGCTCACCCCGACATTGATTACTAATTCCGGTTCCCCGCTCCCGTGAAAAGCCCCGGCCATAAAGGGGTTGTCCTCCGGGACATTACAAAAGACTACCAACTTGGCGCATCCGACGGCGTCCCGGTCCCTGGTCCGTTCGGCTGTTTCTTTGATGATACGGCCCATCCGGTATACGGCGTCCATATTGATACCGGCTTTTGTCGTTGCTATATTCACCGACGAGCAGACCCTCTGCGTGAGGGCCAAACTCTCCGGAATGGAACGCAGCAGGTTCTCATCCCCGCGGGTCAAGCCTTTGTGAACCAAGGCCGAAAACCCGCCAATGAAATTAACGCCCACTTGCCCGGCTGCTCTGTCCAGCGCTTGCGCCAGCTGGAGATAGTCCCCGCCCGCACAACTTTCTCCCACCAGCGAGATAGGAGTTACGGCAATTCTCTTGTTGACGATGGGAATTCCATATTCCCGGGAAATATCTTCTCCTACCTGAACAAGCTTCTCCGCCCTGCGCGTGATTTTATCATAAATATTCCCGGCCACCCGCTTCATATCGCTATGGGCGCAATCCCGCAAACTGATCCCCATCGTAATGGTGCGGATATCCAGATTTTCGGACTGGATCATGCGTATCGTTTCCATAATTTCCTCAGGCGTCAGTGAAATCGGCATTTCAACCCCCCCTTATATACGGTGCATATACTTGAAGATATCCTCGTGCTGAGCATGGATCTCAACTCCAATTTCCTCGCCTTTACTCCGCAGGATAAGCTGCAGCTCCTGTAGACTAACAGGGGAACGGGAAATATCTACGATCATAATCATCGTAAAATAATTTTGTAAAATGGTCTGTCTAATATCCAGAATGTTCACGTTATGCATGGATAAAGTATTGGCAACACCGGCTATGATGCCGACCCGGTCCCAACCGACAACCGTAACAATCACCCTTTGTATTTCCGGTCCAGACCCTTCATTCTCCCAGGGATTCATGCCCTAACCTCCTTAAGGCCGCTGTTAATAGCCTAAGATATTTCTATATTATAGCACAAATTTTTTATTATCTGCTATTGACCTTCCTGCGTAGGAATGTACTAACATTTAAATAAGTAAATTAAACGAAAGGAGAAACGAATCATGACCATCAAAGTTGACTTGAACTGTGATATGGGAGAAAGCTTCGGCCTATATAACATTTGCGACGATGAAGAAGTTATGAAATACGTCACCTCCGCCAACGTCGCCTGTGGTTTTCACGCCAGCGATCCTCATGTCATGCGCAGAACGGTAGAATTAGCTAAAAAGTACGGCGTTGCCGTCGGAGCTCATCCGGGATTCCCGGACCTAGTCGGATTTGGACGGCGGGCCATGTCACTCAGCAAACAGGAAATCAAAGACATAATGGCCTATCAAGTTGGCGCTCTGAGAGAATTTCTCGCAATTAACGGTATGAAGCTGCATCATATTAAACCCCATGGCATGTTGTATGATATGGCATGCGAAGATGCGGCTATGGCCGAGGCCATAGCGGAGTCTATTGCGGAAATCAACCCCAAGATCTTTTATTATGCGCTGGATAGGTCGGAATTGGATTATGCCGCGGCAAAGAAAGGCCTCAATATCATCTATGAAGGCTATTCGGACTGGGCCCATACTAACAACGGCTTAACCGTTCGTATGCCCGCCCCGCCCCCCGGCGCTGACATACCTTCACTGCGTGCGGAACGAGTCCTGCGCATGATACGTGAACACAGGGTCATCTCAAATACCGGTGAAGATATCGAACTTAGGACCGACTCGATTTGTGTACACGGTGATAATCCTGATTCTGTTGCAATCGCAAAGAAAATCCATGAAGTTCTCACCGCAAACGGAATTGAAATAGCCGCTCCATAGTTGTTAAAAAATATAAAAAGGTAGGAGATGAGTGCTGGAATGGCCGAAAATGAAACCATGTATAATTTTGGCGGCGATGAATATATTTTCGTCGAGCTGAGTCGACCTTTTAATCTAAGCGTCAATTTCCGGATTATGGGTATCTTGACCAAGATATTAGATGCCAAACTGCCAGCTTTGGTCGATTATACACCCGGTAATTCCTCTTTCCTCATTCGGTATAATCCGGATATTACTCCCCCCAGGGAAATGATGGATATTATCAGGGGCCTTGAGGAATCTATCACCGATGTCACCAGTATGAAAATCACCGGACGAATCATCGAGATACCTGTACTGTTCAACGATCCTTGGACCCATGAAACGGTTATGAAATATCGCGAAGGATATCATCAGCAGACGGAGTTATCTGATATTGACTATTGTGCTAAAATCAACGGGTTTTCTTCTGCGGATGGGCTGATTAAGGCTATTTGCAGTGCGCCGTATATGGTGCTTAATAGTGGTTTCATACCGGGTCTGGCCGAATGTTATCAGCTAAAACCCGAAGAGGAACAAATCCAGGTCCCCAAATACCTTAATCCGCGTCCCTATACGCCAGCCTTGGCATTTTCCTATGCCGGCGCTTTCTTAGACATTTATCCATCCGAAAGCACCGGCGGCGCACAGCTGTTCGGTATGTGCGCCGGACCTACCATTAATCTTGAGCAAAATCTCTATGATTTTCAAGACTCAATGATCCTGCCTAAACCAGGTGATCTTTTCTGTATCCGCTCCATCGACATGGAGGAATTTAAAGCCATCCGCGCTAAGCTAGCGGACGGCACTTTCCGCTACAAAACGGTTCATGGGTTTACCTTCACGCCGAAAGACTTAATGGATTACGCACAATTTGCCGAAACCATTAAAAGGAGGCTATACGCATGATCAAAATTAAAAAGCCCGGTTTATTCACGACTGTGCAGGATTTGGGGCGTTTTGGCTTCTATGACCAGGGCTTAGCGCCGTCAGGAGCTCTTGATCCCAATTCCTACCGTATAGCTAATGCGCTGGTTGGCAATCAGCAAGGCGCCGCTGTCCTTGAAATGGCATATATCGGCCCCGAGATAGAATTTACTGAGAATGCCGTTATAGCTGTGACTGGCGCTAATATGGTCCCCAAGGTAAACGGGCAAACAAAAAATCTCTGGGAAACCATAGCCTTAAAGGCCGGAGACGTACTTAGCTTCAAGAATATTGCAGGCGGCGCCAGAGCTTACCTGGCGGTAAAAGGCGGTATAGACGTACCGCTGGTGATGGGTTCTTATTCCACATATACGCCTTCCGGAATTGGGGGATACAAGGGAAGAGCCTTGAAAGCCGGTGATGAGCTTAATATAGGCAAGCTAAGCGAGAAGGACGTAAAAATAGGTACTAATGTCAGCGAAAAGATATCCCTAAATCTGGGACATCATTTCGACCTTCGTATCGTCGGCGGGCTGTGCGATTACCGGCTCTCTGAAAAAGGAAAACATACCTTAAGCCATGCGGATTTCACCATTACCAGCATGGCAAACCGTGTTGGCTATCGTATTAAGCTGACGGAGCCCATTGATCTAATCGAGCGGGAGCAGCCTTTTGGCGCGGGCTCCAGCCAAACAAACGTGGTAGAAGTCGGTTATCCTATTGGCTCCCTCCATCTGTCAGGCCAGACACAGCCTATAATCCTGCTCAATGATGCTGTCACAGTCGGTGGCTATGCTACAATCGCAACCATAATCAGCTGTGATTTGAACCTCATCGCCCAAGCAGGCCCCGGTGATATTCTTAATTTCCATTATGTGACGGTAGACGAGGCTATGGAAGCCCGACGTGCTAATGCCACCTATGTTCAGAATATCATTGCTAGTATCTCATAAACCATTCGGAATATATAAAAATAAAAGGAGGATAGTCTATCATGGCTAAAGCTATCGTAACTACTCCCTTGCCCGGCAAAATAAGTAAGATCATGTGCGCCTTGGGAGACCGTGTCACGGCCGATCAGGTCTTGCTGACTGTGGAATCCATGAAAATGGAAAACGAAATCTCCGCCGATCATGATGGCAAAGTATCCGCTATCCTGATCAAAGAAGGGGATACCGTTGCCAGTAACGATCCGTTGATTGAAATTGATTGATTAATAAAAACTTCCCTTATAAAAAATAATGGGCAAAATTGCCGCCTAACTGGCGGCAATTTTATATTACATTAATTTATAATTCAATCATAATAAAATTATAATGAATTATTTGAAATAGGAGATAGGCAATGGTAGATAAAAAAAGATTTAGCATTGGGGAGATATCTCAGTTATGTAATATTAATCCTAAGCAATTGCGGTATTTTGATGAGAAGGGTATTGTCGTTCCGGAAATCAGGGATGAAAACAACAGGTACCGTTATTATTCACAAAAGCAGTTGGAGAAAATATTATTGGTCAAAGAGATGAGGGAACTGGGGTTTCCGCTTCAGAAAATACGGACGCTGCTTAATACCGGGGATCTGTCTACCTTAGCAAGAGAGTTGGAGTCCCATTTCCAAGAGGTACGCAAAGAAATTGATTTAACATTGATTCGATATGACAAAACCTTTGAATTATATAAACGCGTTAACCGTGTGCAAAATATGATAAGAGAAGTGCCTTTAAACACACAGGTGACATCGGATAAATATCAATTCAGTATTGTAGACATACCAAAGCGCCAGCTTGTCTTTACAAGGTATCATAGTTATTCTAAGGCAAATGATCGCCATCTTAACCGTAGAGCGGAATTGAATAGTATTATCGAGAAAAATGGCCTGGTGACCGTTGGACCGCATATGGCGATTTATCATGATAACTATTTGAATCAATTTAACGATAATATAATAGATTGCAAAGCGGATATTGAACGCTGTATGGAAATAAGCCAGGTGAAGAATTTTTATTCAGCCTGTCGAATCCAAAATAGCTTTCGTGCTGCGAGTACAATTTTTAGAGGACCTTATCAAGATTTAAAACCTGTCTATGAAGCGTTAAAAGAATGGGTTGAGATACAGGGCATGAAAACCTCCGGAGCCGCTATCGAGGTATATGTTGTAAGCGCTACCATGACCAATATTGAAGGAAATTTCGTTACAAATATCTTGCTTCCGCTAACCGGTTACGAAGTTTAACTGATAATACGCCAACAACCTTCCGATACAGGAAGGTTGTTGGCGTTAAAATATACTTTTGCGTTAGTCATAATCATAAATTTGTTAATCTTTTCGACGTTTTAATTCATATCTTTCTTCTATTGACATTAACTCGTGGGAAGCATGTATCCTTAAATTAGCGCAATAATACATATTTTGAATGTATTAAATTTAAGGAAAGAAAGGGCGTGGAAATATGTCGGCCACCAATTACTCCAAAGAGATTCAGAAAGCTTATCAGATAACCGAACAAGAGTATGGGGCGAGAACCAAAAAGTCAAAGGAACTACATTTACAAACTCAATCATGCTTTCCGGGAGGTGTACCCAAAAATTCAGTTTACTTCAAACCCTATCCTTTAGCTTTGAACAACGGCAAAGGCGCTTACGTTTATGATTTGGACGGCAACGAATATATTGACTATATGGGCGGTTACAGTTCCATGGTTTTAGGAAATGCGCATCCGGCCGTTGTCAAGGCTGTCAGTCAGGTCATATCGCAAGGGACGCTTCTTTCCGCCGCTCAAGAGTTGCCATTTGAACATGCCATGCTTCTTTGCAAAAGAATGAAAGCTGTAGATCAGGTGCGTTATTGCAACTCCGGCACCGAAGCAACGCTTGCGGCAATAAAAGCGGCGCGCGCTTATACCGGGAAACCGGCCATTGTAAAAATGGAGGGCGCTTATCACGGTTATCACGATTTCCTCGAATACAATTTAAGTGGCCCTTATGAAAATCATCCTGGGGATGGTATTATGCCCTATACTTCAGCGCTGGGAGTATCCAGGAGTACCGCACAGGATCTTTACGTTTCTCAACTCAATGACATAGAAGGTTTAGAAGCAATACTTGCCAAACATGGCCATAGAATCGCCGCCGTCTTGATTGACCCCTCCATGGGTAATGCCAGGATCGTTCCGGCTACTCAAAAGTTTATGGAAGCTGCCAGGGACTTAACAAAAAAATATAATACCCTGCTAATCTTTGACGAGGTTATGTCTTTCCGTACGAGAGTCGGAGGCGCCCAAGAAGCATTTGGCGTATACCCGGATCTGACCTGCCTGGCTAAACTTATTGGAGGAGGTTTCCCCGTGGGGGCAATCGTGGGCAAAAAAGAAGTCATGTCGGTCTTTGATGTTACGGCTAAGAATAAAGTCAACCAAAGCGGTACTTTCAGCGCCAACACTGTCACTATTGCCGCCGGAATTGCAACCTTAAAGGAATTCGATCATAAAGCGGTTGATTATCTGGAAACCCTCTCTGTCACCATGGAAGAAGGTATGAGGGCGACCCTCAATAAATATAAATTCCCGGCCAGCGTCATCCGCATTGGGTCTATGATCAGCACCCATTTCACGGAAAAGCCGCCGCTTAATTATGTGGAAGCTTGCCATAACCGGGATGAATTCGTCAATCTGTTTTTCTTGACTATGTTAAACAAAGGTGTTTTCTCGGCCCATGAAACATCCTGGTATCTTAACACCGCTATGACACCGGCGGATATTGAAAAAACTTTGGCTGCTTACGATCAAACGATCGAATGGTTTGCATCCATAGTTTAGCAATTCATGAACTTCACATTTTAAGAAAGAAGGTGCCAATAATGGAAGAAAATAATAAAAAAAATGTGGTTTCCAAGGATCTGATCCCGATTACCTTAGCCAATAAAAATACCGGCATGGGCGGCTATCTCAACGTCTGGATCGGTATTGCCATCGTTATCGCCACCTTTGCGGTTGGCGGCGAAGCGGCCCATCAATTAAACTTGCAGCAGATCATCATTGCTGCGATACTGGGTACACTGCTGCTTGGTATTCTTTTTAGTATTACCAGCGATATCGGTACAGAGCACGGTATAGCATTCCCAATCTATGTTGGAACGATACTTGGCATCCGCGGTACTGCTTTACCGAACCTTTTACGGACCCTTTATGGGCCGATCTGGTTTGGTATCCAGTCTTATTTCGGCGCGACGGCCATCAACCAAATCGTGCTAGTCTTTACCGGCTTTGACAATTGGAAACTATGGTTTGTGGTATTCGTCGCCGTTCAAATCATCAACGCGGCCTTGGGATTTAAAGCTATGGAAAACTCGCCAACGTCGCCGCGCCCACCATCATTGTGATCGGTATTTATATGACATATAAATTAATGAGCATAGCGGCAGAAACCGGCGTTCAGGTTTGGAGTACTGTTTATCAATCTTCCTCACCGAGTCTGTCTTTCGGTGGGGTGGCAGCATTTTTCGCTGTCACTATCTTGAACATGAATTACTGGGCGGATAATGCCTGCGAAGTCGAAACCTGGTCACGCTACGTCAAAACCTATCCTAATGAAAAGAACTCCTGGAAACGCAATAGAAACGCCACTATTGCCTACCTGGTAGCGTTGCCGTTGGCCTCCAGCTTCATGGTTTTCCTGGGAGCGCTCTCTACCTATGTCACCGGCAATTACAATCCAATCGAGGCTATCAACTCGATGACTAATAATCCGTTCCTGCTCTCAGTACTTTTGATCATGATCATCTTAGCCCAGTGGTCCACCAACTCGGTCTGCAATTTAATGCCAAGCGGCATGTGCATAGTCGCCCTCTTTCGCTCCAAGATCCCTTACTGGCTGGGTATCGTTATCTGCGGCTTGATAGGCGTGATTTCCCAACCCTGGCTTATATTGGATAACATCACCCTTTTCCTCATCACCGTCGGATCGCTTTGGTCTACAATATACGGTATGACCATTGCCGACTATTTTTTACTGCGCAAACGCAAATTGAACGTGCCTGATCTTTATAAGTCAAGCGGAGAAAGTCAATATACCTATGCCAATGGATTCAATCCGGCCGGTTTTCTGGGTTTTATCATCGGACTCGTCGGATGCGTACTGCTGCCGGATTATGCTTTTATCACCGGTGTAATCGTGGCCGGCGTGTCCTACTATTTCATAGCGAAATACTGGGTATTTAAAAAGTATCCTCAATCAGAACTGGGACCCGAAAATGAAAAATGCCACGGTATATCCGTTGGTCGTGAATGGCTGTATGATGAACAGAAAAATATAGTTTACCCATCCAAATAAAGAAAGAACTGCGAATGGTAGCCCTCACTAATGTAAAGGCTACCATTCGCAGATATTACTGTGGGTCAACGCTACACTGCAAGCGGCCATATAGACGTCCTTGCAGATATCACTGATACCCTCCAGCTCCTGGGGTTCCAATGCATTTAAAGTAGATACTCCCTTACCCGACAGAACCAGGATCGTTCTGCACCCAAAATTCTGAAATGTTTTTAAGTGAAGACCGTCCGTGATTAAAAAGCTCTCCACAGGATCGATCCGGTTGTTCGCAATAAACTTGCCTAACTCTGCCTTGGCCATGTTGTAGTTGGACAGGGGCAGAGTTTTGTCTTTGAGCGACTGCAAAAAAGATTTGTACTCCTTATGATTCACCGTTACTAATGTCAGAGCATAGCCCCGCCGTACCAGAAGACGTATCGCCGGCAATGTTTCCGGATAGATCTCCAGCCTGTCTTTACCGCAATATATTGTCGGATAGATTGTTCCGGCCCCGGCAAAAAAAACAGCTTTCCTCATTGTCCAACCACCCCCGTCCCTTTACTATATGAGAAAATTTAAAGGGTGGTGCATAGACACGGTGAATCTTCCCCTAAATACTATGGAATGTAATCTTCCCGCACCGGGGAAAATACTTCTACCGCCAAGGAATCCTCGGCTATTTCAACCCCATGTTCCAAATCCCCATGAATCGACCAACTGTCCCCCGGTTTCATTTCATACCTTTTGCCGTCAGTAATTAAAATAAGCTTTCCCGACACCAAATACCCGGTCTGTTCTTGAGGGTGGCGGTGCATCGGGATAGTTTTTCCTTTAGCCAATCTGAATTCACTTAACAGAGTATTGTTTCCATATACTAAGGTTTTCCTTTCCACCCCCTCCAGTATTGTAATATACCCGGCTTCACTTGCTTTCCCAACCTTAAGCTTAAAATTCAATTGTTCCCCACCCCTCCGTTTTATCGTTACGTTATAAATAATCCCTGATTATTTTCCAGACCTCAAGTTTTTCGGCATACGTTTTAATATTCTTTCCCGGAATAGGACTTGTGGAGGAGATAACTCCCCCGATTATTCATAATACGGGACCCACCGCAGGACCGGTTTGCGGGCGGCAGCCGTTTCGTCCATCCGGCTGACCGGTGTGTTATGCGGGGCTTCGTGCAGCAGCCCCGGATCATCCTTGGCTTCGCGGGAGATTTTACAGAGCGCCCGAGCAAAAGCATCCAGGGTTTCCTTGCTCTCAGTTTCAGTCGGCTCAATCATCAAAGCCTCTTCCACGATCAAAGGGAAGTAAATCGTAGGCGGATGATAGCCGTAATCAATCAGGCGCTTAGCGACATCCATGGTATGAACGCCCGTTTCCTTGATGTTCTTAGGAGTTACAATAAACTCATGTTTGCAGGGACCGGCAAACGGTACATGATAATCCCGTCCCAGCAGGCTCATAAGATAATTGGCGTTCAAAACGGCCTTTTCACTGGCGGCCTTCAACCCGTCCCCGCCCATGACGGTGAGATAAGTATAGGCTTTTACCACCACGCCAAAGTTGCCGTAAAAAGCCTTCACCTTGCCGATAGACAACGGACGCCGGTCATCCAGGATATACCTTCCGTCTTGCATCTCATAGCGCACGACGGGTTTGGGCAAAAAAGGCTCCAGAAAAGCCTTTACCCCTACCGGTCCGGAGCCTGGGCCCCCGCCCCCGTGGGGTGTGGCAAAGGTTTTATGCAAATTGATATGCACCACATCAAAGCCCATATCGCCGGGACGGGCATAGCCCATGATAGCGTTCATATTGGCCCCGTCATAATAGAGCAGGGCCCCGGCCTGATGGATGATGCGGGCAATCTCGCTGATCTGATTTTCAAAAAGTCCCAACGTGCTGGGGTTGGTAAGCATCAACGCAGCCGTATCCATCCCCGCAACCTTTTTTAGGGCCTCCAGATCCACCCCGCCGTCAGGGTTGGACGGGATCTGGACAATTTCACAACCGCAAAGAGCGGCAGTGGCCGGATTGGTCCCATGGGAAGAGTCGGGCACGATGACTTTAGTCCGCCGGCGGTCTCCCCGGGAGGCGTGATAAGCCATAATCATCATGATCCCCGTCAGTTCGCCGTGGGCTCCCGCCGCAGGCTGGAGAGTTACAGCATCCATCCCGGCAATTTCGGCCAGAGCTTTTTGCGTTTCCGCCATCAATTGGAGAGCGCCCTGAGTTGTTTCAACAGGCTGATAGGGATGCAACTGTGCAAAGCCCGGTAAATTGGCGGCGTCTTCATTGATCTTGGGATTATATTTCATTGTGCAACTGCCCAGGGGATAAAAGCCGGAATCCACACCGTAATTTAATTGAGAGAGCCGGGTATAATGACGCACCACATCCATTTCCGTCAACTCCGGCAGTCGGGGCGTGTCCTTGCGCCTGGCCCAGTCGGGGAGCGATACCTGCTGCGGCTCGGGGATGTCCAGCGGGGGCAGATATCCTTCCTTACGCCCGGCCACACTTTTCGTAAAGATCAATTGTTCCTTCATGCTTTTTCACCCCAAATCCTGACCAACTGATCAATTTCTTCTTTGGAGCGCATCTCCGTAACACAGAGGAGAATATGGTTTTTAAGCTCAGGATAAAACCTGCCCAGGTCTAATCCCCCCAGTATCCCTCCGCTCAAAAGACGCTGATTGAGCAAAACAGGCGCCTCTTGGGTTTTCACCACAAATTCAGTAAAGCTTGGACACCCAAAGGGCACAGTCACCCCAGGCAAAGTGGACAAGCATTTCTTAGCATAATGGCCTTTTTGCAGACACTGGTTCCCTACTTCCCGTAATCCCTGCGGACCCAATAACGCTAAATAAACAGTGGCGCTGAGTGCGCAAAGAGCTTCGTTGGAACAAATATTGGAACTGGCTTTCTCCCTGCGGATATGCTGTTCCCGGGCTTGCAGGGTCAAGACAAAGCCTTCCCTTCCCAGACGGTCCGTGGTTTTTCCAACAATCCGGCCTGGCATACGGCGCAGATACTTTTCTTTTACCCCCATAAACCCCAGGTAAGGTCCTCCCAGGCTAAGGGGCAGCCCCATACTTTGTCCTTCGCCCACAACGATGTCGGCGCCACATTGGCCGGGATCAGCCAGCAGGCCCAGCGAAACAGGATCAACGGATACCACCAGCAAAGCGCCGGCTTTATGGGCAGCCTGGGCAAAGGGCGCAAGCTCTTCAATACTTCCCAGAAAATTGGGGTTTTGCAGCAAGACCCCGGCCACTTCGTGATTAAGGAGTTTCTCAGCCTCCGCCGGCTGTGTCACGCCCTTTTCCCAGGGAATTTCGGCAATGCGGATCCCCCGCCCATGCAGATAGGTTTCCAGCGTCTGCCGATATTCCGGATGCAGCAATGGGCTTACCAGGATCACTTTCCTGCGGGTAGCTTCGGCAGCCATCAGCGCCGCTTCCGCTAAAGCGGTAGCCCCGTCATAGAGAGAGGCGTTAGCCGCGTCCATCCCGGTGAGTTCACAAATCATGGTCTGGTATTCAAAGACGGCCTGCAAAGTGCCTTGGCTGATTTCCGGCTGATAGGGCGTGTAGGCCGTATAAAATTCCGAACGGGCTAAAATATGTTTTACCGCTTTTGGTTGGTAGTGTTCATAGGCTCCTGCTCCTAAAAAGCTGATCAGCCGTCCGGTGTGGCGGTTTTTCTCCGCCAGGGCCCCGATTTGCTCCCAGGCCGTCTTTTCGCTCAAGCCGGGGCTCAAAGCCAAAGGTCTGGCCAGACGCAGCTCCGGCGGGATATCCCGGAATAATTCCTCGCTGGAGGATACGCCAATTGTAGCGAGCATAGCCTTTTCCTGCTCTTTTGTGTGCGGAAGATAGGCCATTTATTCGGCCTCCTCTTTTACTAGCTCTTCATATTCCTGCGCCGATAAAAGCTCTTCATCCAAACCGTCCAGCTCCACTTCAACCATCCAGCCATCTCCGAAGGGGTCCTGATTGATAAGCTCCGGACTGTCTAAAAGCGCTTCGTTGACAGTTATGACCCGGCCCGTGCAGGGAGCATAGATGTCAGAAACCGCTTTGACGGATTCCACAACTCCCATAACCTCTCCTGCTTTCAATTCCCGGTCTAAATCGGGAAGTTCTACGAAGACCACATCTCCCAGACTCTTTTGGGCATAGTCAGTGATACCGATCCTGGCAAGCTTTCCTTCCACTTTGATCCATTCATGCTCGCGGGTATATTTTACCTCGTTGGAATTCATTTATTTTGCCCCCTTTTATAAAATGGTGTTTTTATGATTTCAGCCCGAAGCCTTTTGCCCCGGATGACAACCATGATTTCATTCCCTATGGAAGCCTCTTCCTTCTTCACATAGCCTAACCCCAGATTTTGCTGCAGAGTCGGCGCATAGCTTCCCGAAGTTACCTCGCCTATCAATAGGCCGTCTTTCTCAATTTGGAAACCGGCTCTGGCGATTCCCCGGTCCTTCATGACAAATCCCGCCAGGCGCCGACTGATGCCCGCTGCCTTTTGTTGCAGGAGAACGTCCCGTCCTATAAAATCCGGCTTTTCCCAATCGACGAATATGGAGAGTCCGGCCTCCAGCGGAGTAATATCAGCGCTTAGTTCGTGCCCATACAAGGGCAGTCTGGCTTCAAACCGCAGCGTATCCCGGGCCCCTAAACCCGCGGGTAGCAGGCCCAAGGGCTGCCCCGCCCGCAAAATTTCTTCCCACAGAAACTTTATTTTCTCAGCGGCCCCATAGATTTCGAAGCCGTCTTCCCCTGTATAACCTGTCCGTGATACTAAAGCCTCTATGCCTGCTACGGGAATTTGGGCGAAATGATAATACGGCAAGGAAGCTAATTCTGTTTTAGTCAGCAGCTCTAGGATATCTTGGGCTTTGGGTCCCTGTAAGGCGATCTGTCCGACCTTGGCTGAGATATCGGCGACCTGTGCGTCTTTTGTTTGATGCCGCCTAATCCAGTCTACGTCTTTATCCTTATTCCCCGCATTGACAACCAGCCAATACTTATCTTCCTCCAGCCTGTAAATCAAAAGGTCGTCAACAATACCTCCCGTTTCATAACACATCGGGCTATAGATGGCCTTGCCGATATTAAGTTTAGCCGCATTATTGGTAATTAATTTCTGGATCAGCGCCAAAGCGCCTTTTCCGGTTATTTCCACCTCTCCCATATGAGAAACATCAAAGAGCCCGGCTGCTGAACGCACCGCCTGGTGTTCCTCGATAATCCCACTGTACTGCACAGGCATTAGCCAACCGCCAAACTCCACCATCTTGCCCCCCATTTTCACATGGGTATCATAGAGGGGCGTTTTCTTCATTTCCAAGCTAAATCACCTCACTCCATAAAATATATAAAAGGGCAGAGAAAACAACGGTAAACAATACTACTGCTTTCTCTGTCCTCTTTACCTGAGAGCATCGCCTGATCATCCGGTCTTCTCTTCATTCATATTCTATTCTTTTTCCCAATTCATAATTCCTGCCGGGATCACGCTTCCCGCATAAATATATTTTCCTTATGTCACCGGCAAAAATAACCGATCCATGAATATGATATAACACACATCTTATCTTGCGAGGTTGCAGATGTTCCATAAGATTCTTGCCCAAATCTTTCTCTTTGTCCTCCTGTTTTTTACCTATATGGAAGTTCAAGAGCAAAAAACACAAGTGACATCCGGAATTATCAGTCAAAATCTGCCTGTTTTCCCCAGCATCCAAATACATCTTTTATTATCCGCCGATCCTCAAATCTCCCGTGATGTTCAGCGGGAAACCGTTAACACTATCTTACAATACATCCGTCCTGATTTACAGGGCAAAGCCTGGGAAGCTCACTGCCTTCCCTGTTCCTTTTTACCCGGTTCCGATCCTGCCATCATCATCGGACTTGCGTTTCAGCCGGACAAAGGGATGCTGGCCATCCTGCAGAAACAGGGTAATTCTTATGTTCTGGTAGATTATCTGGACTCACTGCATCCCATTGCTAAACTTAATAAACTTACCTTGCCGGACAAACGGGATTTTCTGGTCACTACGGAAATATGCAAGGATCCCCGGGCCCCGAATGAGATGGAACAAACCGTTGCTGTATGGAGCCAGAACAACATGCGGCTGCAGAACCTCTGGAACGACCGCTCCTTCCGGGAAATCAAAGGCTCCTTGCCCGGCCAGGACTCAAGCCTTTTGCCTGTTAAGTGGTATAAACTGACTGAAAACACCTCGCTAACCCTGCAGTCGTCGCCTCAACCCCAAATCTGTTTACAACGGGAACAAGCGCTCTACGAAGCCCCTTCGCAGGGTTTTTCCTTTCCTGCTCCCCCAGAGCTCCAACTCCGGTCGACCCGTACCCTGCAAGAGGAATATAGCTGGCAGGAGAAATGGCAATCCTTCATTCTGCAAACAGGCCATCTGAAAATGCCGGATTCCCCAGCGGCAGAAGAGGTAGCTATTCTCAAGGATCTGGAAAACCTCCCCGAATCCCTGATCTTTCAAGGCAATAAGTTTTTCCGGATCATCAATGCCCAGGGCCAGATTTATCTTGTCGAAAAAAAATACGTACAGTTAAAAAACTAGTATCCCAGCCGATTCGCGGCGGCGTCACCAGCAACATATCCGGTCGAAAAGGCTGCCTGCAGATTGTAGCCCCCGGTATAACCGTCAATATCCAAGATCTCGCCGGCAAAATACAACCCCTGTACCAGCTTGGATTCCATCGTCTTAGGGTTGACCTCCTTGAGAGAAACACCTCCGGCTGTTACAATGGCTTCATCCAGCGGGCGGCATCCGGAAACAAAAAGCGGCAAAGCGGTCAGTAATTCGATCAATACCGCCCGTTCCTTCCTGGTAATCTGATGGACAAATTTTTCCGGCGCTATCCCGCTCAACTTTATGATAATCGGAATCAGACGCTTTGGTAATAAGTCGTCCAAAGCATTTTTTATTTGCTTCCGCTGATAAATCTGGAAATCCCTTTGCAGCCGGTTATCCAATTTTTCCACATCCAGCGAAGGTTTAAGGTTGATCTGTAGCAGCAAATCCCCGTGCGCTTCAGCTCTCGCCACCCAGCGGCTTAAAGTAAGGATAATAGGTCCGGAAACACCAAAATGAGTAAAGAGCATTTCACCAAATTCCCTGCCCAAAACCTTATCCCCCGCCCGGAGTACAGCCTCGACATTTTTTAAAGAAAGGCCCTGAAGCTCTTTAACCCATTCCTCCCGGGTATTCAAAGGCGCCAGCGCCGGACGAAGAGGGCTAATGGTATGCCCCGCTTCGTGCGCCCATCGGTATCCATCTCCGGTGGAACCCGTCGCCGTATAAGACTTGCCTCCGGTAGCCACGATCACGCAAGATGTGTTAACGGTTCCGCTATCTGTTTTTACCCCTGTGACACAGTCTTTTTCGAGCAGAATTTTCCTGACCGTTTCCTCCCTGCGGACCTCTACCGCTCCTTGTTGCAGATACCTTTCCAGCGCATTAACAATATCGGCGGCCTGATCAGACTGGGGAAAAACCCTGCCGCCTCTTTCCACCTTGAGCGAAACCCCCAACGATTCCAAAAGCTGCCGCAAATCGTCATTAAAGAACTTATGAAAGGCGCTGTAAAGAAATTCGCCGTTTCCCGGGTAGTTTTCAATAAAAGCGCGGAGCTCCCCGGCATTTGTTACATTACAACGGCCTTTCCCCGAAATACGCACCTTACGGCCTAAAACCCGGTTCTTTTCCAGCAGGATCACACGGGCCCCTTTTTCCCCGGCCCGCCCCGCCGCCATAAGTCCTGCCGCCCCGCCGCCAATCACAATAACCGGCCCAGTAGTCAATGAAAACACCCCTCGCCTGATCCTTATCACACTATTTATATTGTTTCCTGCACCACTTGTCAAGCCTGACCATATACTACAGTAACTTGACCCTACTTTCTATATTGCTGACAGGAGGTTTAAAGATATGCCCGAACTTACAGAACGTCTGTTAAGTGAAATGCAGTTTTGGCTGCGTATTATGAAAGAACACGCCATTTTTATCCGTTTGGGTTTACCGTGTACGGAAACACGGCTTATCCAAATGGCCCAAAGCTTTGAAACCCGTTATGCCGCCCTGGAGGAAAAAAGCCATACTGTATGCCCCGAAGATGTGGATGCTCTTGCCCAGGAAGTTTTAGACCTGACTTTAGAATTCATCCAGTATAAAACCATGATCCTCGACCGGATCATCACTTGTAACCTTGCCGGCGGCAACCTTTTCCCCCTGCTGATCGACCACATCCGCCGTGAGGCCATCCGTTTAACCGTAAATATCGTCCGCTTCCGCCGCGGAATGCTGATGCTCCCTACCGAAGAACTGCTCTTAAATGAAACCTTTTGGCTCAGGATCATGGCTGACCACTCTAAATTTATCGTCCATCTGTTAGATCCTTCGGAACGCCGGTTTATCGGAACGGCACAAGGATTCAGCAACTTGTTTGACAACTTGCGCCAACAGGCCAAAGACTTTGATTCCATGCTGGAGATCACGCCGGAACCTATTCCGTCTTTGGTTCGCTTTAGCGGCGAAACATTAGAGGCGGGAACAAGTATCCGGGATTTCAAGGCCGCCGCAACAAAACTCCTTACCGAGTGTAAAATCCTTAGTATTATTCCGCCGCTGCTGGGGGATCATATCCGCCGCGAGGCAGATCGTTTTATAGAAGACATCGAACGTGATCTGGCTAACCTGGGCAGTTCCGCTGAACCCTGCCCTGGCCCTTGTCCTGGCCCTTGCCCTTGTCCAGGCCCTAGTCCTGCCCCGAGCCCTTGTCCTTGTCCTTGTCCCGGCCCTATTCCTATTCCTACTCCTACTCCCAGCCCTTGCCCCGGACCTACTCCCGCCCCTGCTCCTACTCCCAGCCCTTGTCCCGGACCTGCTCCTGCTCCTACTCCCAGTCCTTGTCCCGGACCTGCTCCCGCCCCTAGTCCTGCTCCTGTCATACCGGTTCCCTGTCCGGTCAGGGAAGAGATCACGATCGAAACAAAAGCCGCTGAAGAATTCTCCAAACCACTGCAGCCTGTTTACCGTCCGCAGAAGACTTTTTTACAGCCCAACACAACGCCGATCAAGATCGTTTTTAAATAACCCCCTCGGCAACAAGCCCCCTGCATCTTGCGATACAAGGGGCTTCCTCATTTTAATCACCTACTGCCTACCTAAGCACATCGGCACATCTCTTGCATAACGTAGGATATTCCCTATCCTGACCGGTTGTTTCAGAATAAATCCAGCAGCGTTCACATTTGGCGCCTCCCGCTTTTGTTACCGCTACCGCCAAGCCTGACAGATCCTCATTAGTATACAAGGCGCCGCCGGCTTCTTTTCCCTGATGCAGCACCACGCTGGAGGTAATAAACAAAGCCGCTAACTCAGCTTGCCGCGGTTCTAAGAAGCTGTACCATTCCTCATTGGCATACAGTTCTACCTGCGCATCCAGAGAATGACCGATCGTTTTTTCCCGGCGCGCCTCCTCCAGCGGCTTGGCCACGAAATCCCGCACAGCCAGTATCTTGGCCCATCTCTCTTCCAGATCGGGCTTCAGGTATTCCTGATGATAGGACGGCCAGCCGGCTATCTGTACGGTGATCTCCTTGGCTTTATGAGGCAGATACTGCCAGATCTCTTCCGTAGTGAAGGCTAAAATCGGAGTAAGCATCTTCACAAGCGCTGTGATGATCTCATATAAAGCCGTTTGGGCGCTGCGCCGCTCATTTGAAGCCGCTTTAGCCGTATAGAGGCGGTCTTTGATAACATCCAGGTAAAAGGCGCTCATATCTACTGTACAGAAATTATGAATGCTGTGATAGACCGTATGAAACTCATAGGACTCATAGGACTCAGTAACCCTGGCGATCAGCTTATGGAGCTTGAGCAGAGCAAAGCGGTCGATCTCCAGCATCTGATCGTAAGGCAAGGTATCCCGGTTTGGATCAAAGTCGTAAAGGTTGCTTAAAAAATAACGGCAGGTGTTGCGGATCTTCCGGTAAGATTCGGTAATTTGTTTTAAAATATTAGGGGATGCGGCCACGTCGGTGCGGTAATCGGCGGAAGAAACCCAGAGCCGTAAGATATCAGCCCCCAACTCGTCAATAACCTTAAGGGGATCAATGCCATTTCCCAGGGATTTTGACATTTTTCGGCCCTTTTCATCCACCAGAAAACCATGGGTCAAAACCGCCCGGTAAGGCGCTACTCCACGGACTGCCACCGAAGTGGAAAGGGAGGAATTGAACCAGCCCCTGTGCTGGTCGCTGCCTTCTAAATAGAGGTCCGCCGGCCATCTTAACTCCGGTCTTGTTTCCAAAACCGCAAAATGGCTGGAACCGGAGTCAAACCAGACATCCATAATATCCGTTTCCTTGCGAAACTCGCGGGCCCCGCAAGCGGGACAGGTAATTCCTTCCGGGATCAGATCTTTTGCCTCCCGCTCCCACCAGATATCAGAGCCGTATTCGGCGAAAAGTTTTTGCAGATACCGGATCGTATCATCATTGATCAACTCTTTATTACATTCCTGGCAGTAGAAAATGGGGATGGGCACCCCCCAGGTCCGCTGGCGGGAAATACACCAGTCGCTGCGGTCAGCGATCATATTGTGAATACGGTCTTCGCCCCAGGCGGGGATCCACTTCACTTTCTTGATAGCGGCCAAGGCTTCCCGGCGGAATCCGTCTATCGAAGCAAACCATTGCTCGGTAGCCCGGAACATGATGGGATTTTTGCAGCGCCAGCAATGGGGATATTGGTGCTTAATAAACCCCAGCGAAAGCAGCCTGCCGTTATCCTTTAATTTTTCGATTAGGACCTTAGAGCCGTCATCCGCAAACATTCCTTCAAACCCTGGAGCCTCTTGGGTAAAACGGCCCCGGTTATCAACCGGGCAAAGTACGTCCAGATGATATTTTTTGCCGACTTCAAAGTCCTCCACCCCATGACCAGGCGCGGTGTGTACACAGCCTGTGCCCTGCTCGGTGGTGACATGCTCGCCCAGGATTACCACGGATTCACGATCATAGAGCGGATGCTGGCAAATAATGCCCTCCAGGTCTTCTCCGGTGAAAGTTTTTTCCACCGCGCTCTCCGGTTTTCCCAGCACTTCAAGAAAAGCAGCCTGAAGTTCTTGGGCCACTATATATTTTTCCTGCCCCACCGCAATCAGATTATATGTTAATTCCGGATGAAGACAAATAGCCAGGTTCGCCGGAATAGTCCAGGGGGTTGTAGTCCAAATGACGAAATAGGCGTTATCTGTGCCGAGCAGCCCCTTATCCTGGCGCACGGGGAATTTTACATATATGGAGGCGGATTTCTTTTCCGCATAATCTATTTCCGCTTCGGCCAGGGCTGTTTCACAATGGGGGCACCAGTACACGGGTTTGAGTCCTTTATAGATGTAGCCCTTTTTAGCCATCTCGCCAAAAACGCCGATTTGCACGGCTTCAAACTTAGGGTCCAGTGTCACATAGGGATGCTCCCAGTCACCGCGTACTCCCAGCCGTTTGAACTCCCGCCGTTGGATATCAATATAGCGCAGCGCGTACTCGCGGCAGTGCTTGCGGAATTCTACCGGGTGCGTGGCATGCCGGTTTAAGCCCAAGGCCTTGATGGCCTGCTGCTCAATAGGGAGCCCGTGGGTGTCCCACCCTGGAACATAGGGGGCGTCCAAGCCCTTCTGGCTGTGGTATTTCACTATTATATCCTTGATAACCTTATTTAAGGTGTGTCCCAGATGAATATCCCCGTTGGCATAGGGCGGGCCGTCATGCAGGATGAATTTAGGCTTGCCCTGGCTTGCTTCCTGAACAACCTGATATAAACCGATATCTTCCCATTTAGCCAGGATCTCCGGTTCCCGCTGGGGCAGATTGCCGCGCATAGGAAAATCTGTTTGGGGTAAATTGAGAGTTTCGTTAAACTTATTCTGTTTTTCCATTTTATTTTTCACCTCTATTATCTAACAACTAACAACCGCTAATTAAAAAAGCCCCCATCCCGCAAAGGGACGAGAGTTCTTCCCGTGGTACCACCCTACTGGCAGCAAAAAAACGCTGCCGCTTTACGACCTGCTAACGGGGGTCAGCCATCTATCTTCCTGAGTGATTTTCCCCGGACCCTTCAACCCGGCTTCCACCTCCCGCGGGCTCGCTGCATGAATTATAGGCCAAGGTACTGTCTCATTCACGTTTTAGTATACGTCAAAAACCGGCAAAATGTCAAACTGTCTATATTTTTCCCAGCCGGCGCAAGAATTCGTTTTTATCCAAACCTTCGACCCGCAGAAGTTTATGGGGATTAGTTTGCCCTGTCACAATACGGATTCTATTCCTGGCAATCCCCAAAGATTTGGCCAGAAAACGGATACAAGCCTCATTCGCTTCTCCGTCTACCGGCGGCGCGGTCAGCCGTACCTTAAGGGCGTTTCCGAAAGTCCCGGCGAACTCATTTTTATCAGTCCGGGGCTGGACCTTGATCCGGAACTGGACGCCGCCCTCATACTCTGTGATCTCCCAGTCCGGCGTCATTTTTGGTATTCCACGGTTTCTTCGATGTCCAAATCGTGGCCCTCGCTTTCAAAATGCTCAACCAGCTCCAGATTGGTCTTTAAATTGTTTTTCAGCCGAATGATGATTTGTTGTTCCAACGTACGAAGACGTTCCTGTTTCTCAGTAATTTCAAGAACCTGCTGATGTGCCCCGCTGACAATCTGATCCGCCCTTTTCTTAGCTTCCTCCAGAATAAGCTCGGCCTCTTTTTCCGCATTTCGCTTGGTGTCTTCAGCCATTTTCTGAGCTATCACCATTGTATTTTGTAATGTTTCCTCCATCTGTTTGTATCGCCCGATATTCTCTTTTTCTTTCTGCAAAAGGTCTTTTAAATCAAGATTCTCTTTATAAAGCGATTCAAAATCTTTGATGACTTCATCCAGAAAGTCGTCCACATCATTCATTTCATAACCGCGAAAACCCTTTTTAAACTCTTTGTTATTGATATCTAAAGGCGTTAACAAGGATCATCCACCTCCATTTTATATCGACTTTAGTAACTCAACGATCAGGGTTTGAGCCAGTTGTAAAACCAAAATAGCCAAAACAGGCGAGAAATCAATAGCCATCCGAGTCCCGATCAACTTGCGAAAGACACTCAAAACAGGTTCGGTCACTTCATAGATAAAGCGAAAAACTATTGCGGAAGAATCATGGGGTAACCAGGAAAGGAATACCCGAATAATAATCAGCCAGTTATAAATTTCAAATGCCATCTGCACATAGGATACTAGCCAGCTCAAACTACCACGCTCCTATTAAGTTTATAATTCCTGCGCCCTTTTGGCAGCCGCCAGAACCGCTTCCATAATCGCACCCCGAACTCCGGATTTTTCCAATCTCAGCAGTCCATAGATCGTCGTACCGGCAGGCGACGTTACCATATCTTTGAGCTGCCCGGGATGTTTTTGCGTTTCCTCCGCCATGCGGGCTGATCCCCGAACTGTATCAATCGCCAACTGCAAAGCAACATTACGCGGTAATCCGGCTAAAACCCCTCCGTCTGCCAAGGCTTCGATGATAAGATAGACATAGGCCGGGGCGCTGCCACTCAGCCCTGTCACCGCGTTCAGTAAATTTTCCGGCAGCACGCTGACGCGTCCCACCGCTTCAAAGATGGCACGACCCACGGCCATATCTTCATCCGTTGCATTAATCCCGCCTGCCAAAACCGCCGTGCCCTCTCCTATCAGAGCGGGAGTATTAGGCATCACCCGCACGACCCTACTTCCCTCGGGAAGCAGTTTTTCAATGTCGGCAGTCGCCACTCCGGCCAGAATAGAGATAAGCAGTTTATCCCTTGTAAAATCCGCGGAAAAACCGGCTACGGCCTCGCTCAGGTTTTGCGGCTTTACCGCCAGAATCAAGGTTTTACAATGAAACAGTATTTCTTTGCTTTCCAGAACCGTCTGAACGCCCAGCATGGATGACATCTGTTTTAGACGTTGCCGGTCTAAATCATAAACTGTTACATGATTTGGGTCCATCCCCTGTGCTATCAATCCCCGGATAATGGCTTCCCCCATGGCGCCGCCGCCAATAAATCCAATTCGGTCCATCATTAATACCTCCTTGTTTCCGAACCCTGACTCAAGGAATTAATCCAGGCAAAAACCTCTTTCGGCTGACTCAGATTATTAATATCCCCGGTAATATCGACATGATTAGGCACTGCGATAACAATACCGCTGCCGATCTTTTGTAAAGTACCGCTCACAGCATAAGTAGTTCCGCCAACAAAATCAATGATCCGGCGGGCTAATCCCATCTCCAGGTTCTCAAGATTTATGATAACCGTTCGTTTATTCTTGAGATGATCGGCAATCATCTGACAATCATCAAAGGTGGAAGGCTCTAGTAAAACAACCTTAATCGATTCTTTATTGGCATTAAATGGCACCACATGTCCCTTGGTTCTACGGTTTTTCCATTCGGGCAAAGCATCCACCGGGTTGCTCTCTTCGTTAAAAGCGTCCTCTTCCTCAACTTCCGCCAACCCCATCATATCCAAAAACTTATCGAAGAATTTCACTTCTTTCGCCTCCCTTAGTAGTTTCTCTGGCCAAAAATACGGCTGCCAATCCTCACTAGGGTCGCCCCTTCTTCTACAGCGATTCTAAAATCTTCACTCATCCCCATCGAAAGCTCGTTCATTTCAACCCCGGGTAGTTTAAGCCCCGCTATCTTGCGAGCCAGCAAGTTAAGCTGCCGAAATACAGGGCGTACCTCTTCCGGATCACCCACAAGGGGTGCTATGGTCATTAAACCTTTTATCTTAATTCCGGGTAATTTGCATATCTCCTTGATTTCCGCCAGCAATTCATTTTGTTCAAACCCCGATTTGCTTTCCTCCATTGCAATATTCACCTGAAGCAGAATATTGTTTTTCTTGTCATGCAGCAAGGCATATTTACTGATCTCCTGCGCTAACGTCAATTTATGTACAGAATGGATCAGGGATACCTTATCAATGATCTCTTTGACTTTATTCCTTTGGAGCGTCCCAATCAAATGCCATTCAATATCAGCCGGCAAAAGGGGCTGCTTGCGGACCAGCTCTTGTACCCTGTTCTCCCCAAATTCTCTTTGTCCCAGATCATAGGCCTCCCGCACCTTTTCAGCGGAAAAGTTTTTGGAAACGGCGATCAGTTTTACATCGGCCGGAGCGCGTCCAACTTTTAAACAAGCTTGATGTATTTCCTCTTTAACAAACTGTAAATTTGTATCTATCTCCTTCATTGCATCCTCCTAATCCCAAATATTAGCGCCGTAACGAAAAAACTCTCTGGCCCTCCCGCACCAACTGCGGAGAGGTCACGATCCATTCGCCCGGTTTTATTCCGGCCAACGAAACCTTGGTTTCATCTTTTCCTAATATCTGAACGGTTCTCCATTCAGCCTTTCCTTGGTTGAGAATATAGACCCCGTCGCGTCCTTCCTTCGTGACAAGCATCTGACTTGATAGGACGATCCCTTTATATTCATGCAGTATGATTTTTCCCTTGAGCTTACGGTGATCCTCGAATCCTTGTTTCCCGGTCAGTTTTAGCAGCATCTGGGTTTTATCTTCAGTACGGCTTAATTGAGCGATACCGGTAAAGACCGGCTGTTCTGCGTCATATATTCGTACCTTGAGTTCCTTTCCCCGCACAAATAGCTCGGGAAAAAATTCCTTTGTTTCAACATAAAAATAAACCGGTTCAAGATTATCCGTTATCTTGAAAAATAAATCCCCCGCTTCTACGGTTTTCTTGTTCTTAGCATCTCCAACGGCTTTTTCCTCTAACCATTTAGTGTTTTCCGCCAGATCGGCCATATTCAATTGCCCCCAATTTTGGGGATTACAAATGGTTTCATATCCGTCGACCGCATAGGATACGATCCCGGCAAGCGGCGCAGTAACCGCAACCTTTTCTGTTTTTTCAAGGCTGGTGCCCCGGGAAACTGTCAGATAACCAAGGATAGTATCCTTAGCCACCCGTTCCCCTTCCTGACAAGTCCATTCCAGCGTACCGGAAGACGGCGCAGGTACGGCAAGCTCCGTACGCATCACTAAAAACTCAGCGGGAAGAACTTCTTCCAAAACGGAAAGCTCTGCTTTGGTAACATTTACCAATATTTTACTTAAAAACTTAACGTTTCCAATACCGAGGATCACTAGGCAACCCAGTATGATAAAAAGAAGCATGATCGGGCGGTTTTTCCTTGGTGACCGTGGTTTTCGGTTGAAAACAGGTCTGTTATTAGTTTCTTGCATCAATTATCACGCCTATTTTTATGATCAAACTTAACATTTTTATATTCTACACTAGAAAATGTTATCCTTCCAGGTTGTCTTTTAAATAAAAAATAAAAAAGGACCAAGCCCCTATCCCTCACTCCTGATTCAGCATCAGGACGGCGGCCTGCCGGCCTGCCATACCCGCACGGTGGGAGAATAACAAATCTTGGTGACAATACGTGCAAAGGTTCATCACTGTTATGTTATCCTTCACCAAACCGGCTTCAATCAATTGAAGGGAATTGGCTTCCCATAAATTAAGATACGCATGGTCCTCCCCGGTAAACCCTGTCAACAATCGCGGCCAGGCGCCGGGAAAAGCTTCCTGCACCTTTTCTAAAACGGGCCGGTCAATCTGATAATGACATGGTCCTATGCTCGGACCCACAACCGCGAGGAGGCGCTGCGGCTGGGCGCCATACCTTTCCCCCATGGCCTGAACCGTTTTAACCGCGATTTTGGCCACAGTTCCTTTCCAGCCGGCATGGGCCAGGGCAATGACCTTCTTGACCGGATCAAGGAAAAGAACGGGCGCGCAATCTGCAAAAAATGTGATTAAGGCCATCCCCGGTTCATTCGTCATCAAGGCGTCCGTATCCGGGATCACCGGGCGGCGCCCCGTCGCCCCCCTGCCTTGATCGGCTTTGGTGACACAATAAACATGATCGCCATGAACCTGATGACCGCCTACCAGATTTTCAATGCCGATATTCAGCGTCTGACAAACCCGGCGTCGGTTTTCCAGGATATTATCCGGCTTATCCGCAGTAAACAGCCCCAAATTCAAACTGTCATATTTACCGGCACTAACGCCTCCCAGCCTCGTTGTAAAAGCATGGCTGACCACTTGAGTTTCCGAAAAAGAAGGCGCTGTAAAATAGGTCAGGTTATTTTTTCTCTGCTGGATATATAATTGCGCCAATATTCGATTCCTCCGTATGATGATTTTTCTTGCCTAAGCCTTATGCCTATTTTACATTTTTCCCGCATGCTTTTACAAGGCTTCCCGCAATTAAAACGGAGCCATATTCCTACGGCTCCTTCCTAAAGCGGCTTACTATCGCCCAATTTGCGGTTTGCCTGTCACGTTTTACGGCTGCGGAGGCGGGCATTGGGCGCAACGCCCGGGCTGTAAATCTGTTTCCTGACAAAAATCAGGGCATTTCGGAATCCTCTCAAAGGGGATGCATTCCCCCGGTGAAACCGGGAAGGGAAGTTCAATACATTCTTGCACGCACGTGGGAATACAAATAATCGACCGGCCGGACTCCAGCGCGAAGAATTCTTTTTCGACGGTAACCTCAATGGCAAAAGGCGGAAAATTACAGGGAAATCCTTCCGGTCGCGGTACGACAATAGCCCGGATGCAGTCCAGATTGAGGCGCCTGATGCAAAGTTCCACAGTTTCAGGCTGGCAAAGAACGCAACCCCCGTTGATGTTTTCCACAGGTATGGAAAGTTCCCTTTCAAAGTTCTGACTGGCCATTCCCACTTCCAGAGCGCCGTCGCCGGAGTCAAAAAACTCAAACCAGACGCGAACTCTGTAAGACACAGTAAACATCACACAATTGCCTACTCTGCGAGGCCCCAAAACACCATGGGGCAATGTTTCATTATCCATCCCACAAATCACAAAATTACTGACCACACAGTTGATAGGGCAGGCATCAGCCGGAATAGGGCACCCCGACTCCGTTTCAAAAAGATAATGGATATCATGAAAGCACTTGGAACCGGAAGCGCATACCTTTTCCATTATCACGGGGGTACAAGTGAAAATCTCTTTGCCCTTCATTGCTAAATCTATATCCTGCAACGCAATCCCTCCTTTTTATGTATAGGGTTTTACCTATCCTATAATATGATTGCGTACAAGCAAGGAGAAACTTGGCAAAGAAAAAAGGACATGGCGGAACCGTAATTTTCTTTAACCGCCCCCAAGCTGGAAAATGACGAGAAAATATTGAATTTATCGCTTTACTATGCTAAACTAAGAACGCAAAACAAGAATCGTTTAAGGAGTGACTATTTTATGAGGAAAAAAATCTGTATAATTCTTTTCATTATCGCGCTGAGTACCACCCTTGTTTTAACCGGATGCGGTCAAAAACAGGCCGCCGCCGATCCCGCTAACCAGGGAGAAACCCCACCGGTGGCGGAGAATAGCTGGGATAGAGTTAAAAACGCCGGCAAAATCGTAGCCGGCCTGGACGACGCTTTCCCGCCCATGGGCTTCCGCAATGACAAAGGCGAACTGACCGGTTTTGATATCGAAATGGGGAAAGAGCTAAGCAAAAAATTAGGCCTCGAAATCGTCTGGCAGCCCACTGTCTGGGACACTGTTGTACCTTCTCTCCAAGCAAAAAAATTCGATATAATCATTTCCGGGATGAACATCACCGCCGAAAGGAAAGAGGAAGTGAACTTTGCCGGGCCTTACGGAATAGCCGGCCAGATTCTGATCGTCAAGGCGGACAATAATACGATCCAATCGATCAAAGACGTTAAGCCGGGAAAACTGGGAACTCAATCGGGCAGTACCGGGCATAAGGTTGCCAATACCGAAGGATTCAAGGATGAACAATTAAAGCTTTATAAAGAATACCCGCTGGCCTTTAACGATCTGACCATCGGCCGGATTGACGCCATTGTCTGCGATGCTTTCGCCATCAAAACATATTTAGATAAAAAGCCCGGCGCCTTTAAGAAGGTCGGGGAAGATATGGGCGGAGACGACATTTACGTCGGAATTGCCGTTCGTAAAGAAGACAAAGAGCTACTGGATGCACTCAACACGGCTATTACCGAATTAAAAAATGACGGTACTCTGGCCCGTCTTTCGGAAAAATGGATGGGCTTCGATATGACAGAAGGTTTATAATAACATGGGCCTGGATCTTGATTTAGCCTACATTATCCGTGTCCTGCCTTTGTTATTAAAAGGCGCGGTAACTACTGTGGAATTGGCTGTCCTGGCGATCATCTTCGGAACCTTGATCGGCCTGGTGATAGCCTTGGCTAAAATTGCTCCATATCCCCTCTTAAATATTTTAGGACGGATCTACACTTGGGTATTTCGCGGCATTCCCCTGTTGGTGCAACTTATATTTATTTATTATGCCCTGCCTGCCGTCGGGATCGAATTTACCTCTTTTCAGGCGGCAGTGATCGGCATGAGTCTGTGTGGGGGCGCCTATATTGCCGAGATCATCCGCAGCGGTATCTTATCCATCGATAAAGGGCAAATGGAGGCCGCCCTCTCCCTAGGGATGACCTATGCCCAAGCGATGCGCCGGGTCATCATCCCCCAAACGTACCGCCGTTTGATCCCCCCCATGGGTAATGAATTTATCTCCCTTACTAAAGACACGGCCCTTGTTTCTTCCATCGCGATGACGGAACTCTTGCGGCAGGCACAATTACGGGCGGCGGCTGACTTTAAGCCCATGGAGATGTATTTTGCGGCCGCGGTTTTGTATCTGGTGCTGACGACCTTTTTTACTTTGGTCTTTAGCAAGCTCGAAAGCAAGCTGGCTTTAATAGATTAGATTTTCCGGGGAGGCATAAATCTTGATTCATGTCAGTGATTTGGACAAAAGCTTTGGACAGCTTCATGTATTAAATAATATTTCGCTGGACATTGCCCCCGGGGAAGTAATAGTCATTATCGGGCCCAGCGGTTCGGGTAAAAGCACCCTGCTGCGCTGCCTAAATTACCTGGAGGTGCCCGATAGCGGGTCGATCGCCATTGACGGAGAAATACTTACGCTTCATACCCAAGACATTACCCGCATCCGCAGTAAAATCGGGATGGTCTTTCAGCGTTTCAATTTGTTCCCCCATATGACCGTTCTGGAGAATGTTATTGAAGGGCCCCTGACCGTCAAGAAAACCGCCAGGGCCGAAGCCGTAAAAAAGGGAGAGGCTTTGTTAGAGAAAGTCGGCTTAGCCGATAAAAGGGCTGCCCGCCCCTCTCAGTTGTCAGGGGGACAGCAGCAGCGGGTAGCAATAGCGCGGGCGCTGGCTATGGAGCCCGCAATCATGCTATTCGATGAACCTACTAGCGCTTTGGACCCGGAGCTGGTTGGCGAGGTGCTTGTGGTCATGAAAGCACTGGCAAAAGAAGGTATGACCATGGTCGTAGTAACACACGAAATGGGATTTGCCCGGGAAGTCGCCGACCGTGTCCTCTTTATTGATGAAGGACAGATTCTGGAGGAAGGGTCCCCCGAGGAATTCTTCCGGGCTCCTAAAAACGAACGGGCTCAAGCTTTCCTAAGCAAAATCCTCTGAAACAGAGGAGGTATATATGAAAAAAAGACTCGCGTTGGTTCTGATCGTCCTGACATTTCTAGTAATTCCCACTGTAACCTATGCCAAATTTGACGAATACGGCTATGACGCAAAAAAATGCCTTTTTATCGGCACTTTTGACAACTGGGAAGCATTTATGTACGGACTCCCTCCTTTTCCCGCTGCCGATCCGGCCGCCGCCGATGTATTGTTTGTAACCCGTAACTGGAGCAAAGACTTCGATAAGGGTATGTTTCAGGGGAAACCGATGAAGGATGGGGCTTGGTGCTCTTCTTCATTTTATGAAAATCTGTCGGGTGATCAGCTAGGCTGGACTTGGCATAATTTATTTATTTTTGTTTATTCGTCCGCGTCTGTCGAGGACGGTATTCCGATCGAAGGTATGCCTGATTTTTATTTCATAAAGGACAAGACTTGGCTGACGGATCCCTCCGGCCAGGAAATCATAATATCCGATAGCCAGGCGCCTTTCCTCGATAAGGCTTTTGACAAACAAAAAGACAAGCTCAATAAAATCAAATCCTTGATAAAAAAAGAATTCAAGGTTAACAAGAATAATAAGTAGGTATTGGCCTCCTCTCATCAAAAACAAGGAGAAGCCGTGTCATACTGGGTTTGACACGGCTCCATTTTTGCCCGTCGGCGGACAGCAGCTTATGGTTGGGGCGGCGGGCACTGTGCGCAACGGCCCGGTTGCAGGTCTGTTTCCTGACAAAAGTCCGGACATTGCGCAGGTTTTTCAAAGGGCACACATTCGCCGGGAGAAACCGGGAAGGGAAGGTCTATGCAGGATTCTACGCAAGTGGGCAAGCAGACAATGGAACGCCCGGATTCCAGTACAAAGAACTCTTTTTCCACAGTAACTTCAATGGCAAAGGGCGGGAACGTGTCCGGGAAGCCTTCAGGGCGTGGTACAAGCAGAGCGCGAATGCAATCAAAGTTAAGCTGACGGACACAAATAGTAGTTTCTTCCGGAATGCAAAGCACACAGCCGCCATTGATATTGGTAACGGGCACCGCCAGTTCCCTGGTGAACACTTCACTTGCAGTACCAACATCTATTATACCCGTTGCAGGATTAACGAACTCAAAAAAGACACGTATCATATATCTGACTACAAAGATAATACAATTACCGACTCTGCGGGGAGGAAAGCCTCCCGGGGGAACAGGCACGTCTACACCGATAATAACCAGATTGCTGGCAATACAATTGATGGGGCAGGCGTCTACAGGAATGGGTCTACCGGTAGTTGTTTCAAAAAGAAAATGAATATCATGGAAACATTTTTGTCCGGTTGCGCATACCTTTTCCAAAATAATGGGTGTACATTCTAATGCTGGTATAGGAATCGGTTTTACATTAAGTTCAGCTTCCATAGGATCCCTCCTTATTTATTTCATAGACAATTTGTCTACTACCCTATCATATGAGGAAGCTGATACAAGGGTTACAGGACAGACTGTTTATTTATAAGATTTATACCCTTGAGGGATCAAGTTAGGTAGAAGCCTCAATTTTAATTTTCTCTTTTTTATACTCAATTGCAGGTGAATCTACAATTCTCTTGATGTTGCTTATAGCGGTTGTATCTTCAGGATTATTTAGATATATGACAACTTTATTGTTAGGCTCATCTACCATTAAAAGAATTATGCCAAGCTCCTGGATTTTATCACATAAAGCGTTATTTATTTCTTCAAGATATTTCTTCGAGTATTTTACAGTGTGATATTTAACACTTTTATCTTTAAGTAATTCTTTAATACTTTTCCCATCTCCAACGAGATTCACATTAAGATTGCGCTCAGCGTCAAAATAGGAACCACCAAATTCTTCAGGATACGTATTTCTTAGATATTCAACGTCTATAGAGTTATTTGTTGAATCCATAGTTGTAATATCCCCCTGACAAAGGTTATTGAGTCCCTCTCTCTGGTTATTTCGATACATATATCCTGATATTGATAGAAGACTAATAATTATAATAGACAAAATAATTTTACCATGCATATCTTTTTACCTCCTTTGTTTATTCAGTTTATTCAAAAAATCCAAATATACTTAATTATACAATATGGAGTACTACAATAAAAGTTCGGTCCAAAATCGTAAGGAAATGATATAGTGAAAAGAATAAGGGGTGCGATTTTAGATGGCAAAAAAATACACAAAAGAAGAACGAATGGAAGCCCTAAAACTTGCTGAAGAATACGGGTGGTAGCAGCAGCACAACGATTGGGCATCATCGAAGAGCAACTAGCGGCATACCCAGCGAAAAAACGCTATGAGAAATTAGGAACTGGCAAAGCCGGCACTTGACGCCTTTTCAGCGTGGCTGAGCACCCAAAAAACCGCGCCGAAATCCGCGATCGGTAAAGCAATCTATTACATACAGGAACAGTGGCCTTGGCTAACAAAGTATTTCTTGGACGGACGGCTGGAGATTAGCAACAACCGGGCGGAGCGCACCATCAAACTTCGTCATTGACCGGTATTTTTTTGTTTGCCAACATGCCGAAAGGGGTGCAGAGTAGCGCCATCATGTTTAGTTTCATTGAAACAGCGAAGGAAAATGAATTGGACCCCTATCGGTTTCTGAGCTACGTTTTGGATGCAGCGCCCAACATGGACCTCGGTGATCCGAAACAATTAGAGCGGCTACTGCCCTGGAATACGCCGGAAACGTGCAAAGTCCCGCCAAACTTAGATGTGAGGAGCCAACAATGAAAAAGCGAAGTAACATTGACATGGTTCCCGATATTTGTTGACACATTCCTCAAGATGCTTTACCTAGCCACGCAGGATGTCTTCCGAAGATAGACTGGCCGGATTCAGAATTGGAGCCAGACCCTGCTACAATTATCTATTTACTTCCCCGACAAAGTCACATCTAAGATAATGGTTTATGTAGGGAAGGAGAAAGCACAAAACACTTCCTATCTTACATTTGATTAGTCAATAAAAAACAAACTTTTATATTAAATTAACATACTACTTCCCCCCTTTTATAAAATGTTATAGAATTTAATAAAACTCTAATAGAAGTAATAACATAAGAAAAATAAAATATGTGTCGAATTTTGGTAATATGCCCATATTTTATATTAATATTATATTTTGCTACATTTGTAAAATATAATGGTATTTTTATCATTAATTTCAGCTGGTGATGTTTCAAGCCCTGAATTTGGATAGCCAAATTCAGGGCTTGTTAGCTATTGCCCCTAATACCTCCTTCGTTTTGGCAAATAATAGGCAAATAATAAATGTAGCATTCTGGAAGTTCAAATTTGGAACCACCTGCGTAGCAGGTGGTCTTCATTAGCCAAGAAAAAGCTGCCTCAAATAAATTTGAAGCAGCTTTCCTTGACTTTATTTATGGACCGTTATTTGCCCCCAAAATGCTGGGTGAACATGTTTCCATACGGACCCCCGCTCACGATCCCAATACCTATGTGGGTGTAACTCGGGTTGAGGATGTTTTTCCGATGGCCCTGACTGTTCATAAAGGCAGTCATTGCGGCTTGTACACTTTTATTTCCGGCGATATTCTCCGCGATATAGGAGTATTCCGGGGCCGCTTTACGGATCAATGAGGCAAACCCGCCTAAGACCGGAGATGTATGACTGAAATAATTATTGGCGATCATATCCTGACTCTTAGTACGGGCGCTTGACACCAAACGCATATCAATGGTCAACGGCGCTACCCCTGCTTTCGCCCGCTCCTGGTTGACCATGGTGAACATTTGCTGTTCTGCGGCTGTTAATCCCGCGATAGTCGCAGGAGGGGTTGGTTCAGGTTTTGTCGGCTCCGGTTTTGTTGGTTCAGGCGTCGTCGGTTCAGGTTCTGTTGGCTCCGGTGTTGTCGGTTCCGGTTTCGTTGGTTCCGGTTTCGTTGTGCCGCCAGTTTTTGCGGTATAATCCGCTTTCAGCGCGGCATAAGTTTGCTCGTCCACAATCCCCGTAGCTTCCAGTCGTTTCATCCTCTGAAACAAGGCCACAGCCGCTTTGGTCGATACCCCGTAATTATTGCTGGGTGAGCCATAATAAAAGCCCACGGTCTTCAGCATCTTGTTGATCTCGCCCACTGTAGCGTTGTTATCGCCGGGCTGGGCGATAATATTAGCGGCATAGGCCAACGGAGCCATAATAGTAAACACGAAAAACATAAGTAAAATTAAAGTAACACTGATTCTTGCCTTTTGGCGCATAATTCTCCCTTCCTTCTGTCGGTTTATTGAAGCAATATTGGGGCAGGACAAGCTTTTAGCATAGGATAACACGGATAATTCATAAAATCAGCAGGTAAGTATTGGCAAGTTGGCGGCAACTATGCGCTGTAGTTAAAGTTGTCACATATCAATATTATAGTTCGGTGGCAAACTAAAAAGGAAGCCTGACCATCGGTCTTGCTTCCTTTTTCTTTCTCTGGCTTCCTTTTCTTTTCCATTCCCAATCAACTTTTGCGCGGCTCAGTAAGCAGTTCAGAAAAATATCCGATCATTTTTTCACAAGTCGTCGTCCATGTTAGCTCCTTAACCATATTTCGCCCTTTGACAGCTTTCTCTTTCGCTTCTTGCCGATGGGTATAAACATGCCGCATTAAATAACGAAGGTGACCGGTACTAGGCTTTGCGAATTTGTGCCCCACATAAATCTCATCTGTGGCAATGCCGAATCCGGGTACTGGCTCCAAGCTTTCCACGTCGATCAAATAGGCGTTATCATTGTTCAGATAATCCAAATACGCCGACCAGTTTGTAATAATAACTGGAACTTCACAGGCCAGGGCCTCAAAAGCGGGGATGCTCCAGCCTTCCCCGCGGGTCGGCAACACAAAGCAATGGGCTAAACGGTATAGCGCAGGCATCTCCTGAGCGTGTAAAGTTTGCGGCGCCAATATAACAGGCGGGGGCAGAAGTTTTCTTTCAGCCTCCACTAATTTCGCGATCTGATTTTTAATATGCCGGCCATTTGGATCATAGTCACTACCGTTACATTGGCATCTTAAAACCAAACAAACATTATCCCGGCGTGTAAACTCCTGTACAAAAGCCCTGATCAGGGTTTCGAAGCCCTTACGGGGACTCCATTCGCCTACTGAAAGAAATGCAAATAATGAATTGGCCGCTTCTAAACGGTACTTTTCCCCTATCGGTGTAAACAGTTCGCTGTCGATACCCAGGGGCAGGCGTCTTAACTTTGCAGGAGAAACACCGCTTTTTTGAAATGTTTCCATATTAAAGCACGAGGGCACAAAAACCAAATCCATTTGATTACACAACTCCGCCCACTTAGCTGGGATCCCGTCTACTTCCGACATAGTTAGTCCTGCGGAAGGTTTATTTTCTGTAACCCGAAAAAAATAAGGGACGCTGACATTGAGGTAACAGTCACAATTTCCCTCTTTTTCTTTTAATTGTTTAAGAAGCTCCTGCAACTCGGGAGAAAGACCGATCCTGGTACAACCCCAATTGCGGGACTGAGCTAATACATCTACGCCTAAGTGATGTAATGCAAACGCAATCTGACGGGCTACTTCGCCGTAACCGGTGGGATCGTCAAAGGGTCCTGCAATCTTTATTCTCATGGGCGATTTATCTCCTTCAGATAGATTTTACTCCTTTCTTTCCTGCCAGCCGCTTCCGCCAATAATCCAATAAATCTTTGATAGTAACATCAAAGGGGATTTCGGGAGCCCACCCCGTTTGGGCCCTGAATTTTCCGGCATCCCCCAGCAAAACAGGCACATCGGAAGGTCTAAAACGTGCAGGATCCGTTTTAATAGTAATTTTAACCTCACTGAACTGCATAATTTTTTCTATAACCTGCGCGATAGAATAAGCCCTTCCCGAAGCTAACACATAAACATCACCTGGCTGCCCTTTTTCAAGAGCCAGCCAGTAGCCCCTGACCATATCTCTAACATCTGTAAAATCTCTGAGAGCTTCTAATTTGCCGGTGTAGATTACCGGTTCCCTGACACCCCATTCGATTTCCGCTATCTGCTTTGCAAAATTAGAGGTGGCAAAATGCTCCCCCCTCCTTGGCCCGGTGTGGTTAAAAGCTCTCGTCCTCACAGTAAACAGGCCATAAGAGGCATGGTACTGGTAAGCCAGCAGATCCTGCCCCACTTTGCTTACTCCGTACGGACTCAAAGGGCGCAGGGGATTATTTTCGGAAATGGGGGTTTCTTCCGGATAAACCATTCCGTATTCTTCTGAGGAACAGGCGACTTGAATACGGGCGTCTATCTTTTCCTGCCTTACAGCTTCAAAAATGTTCAATTCACTGATGATATTTGTGGTAAGGGTTTCTTCAGGCGCATTCCAGGAAGTAGGCACAAAACTCTGCGCCGCCAAATGGAAAATACGTTCAGGTTTAATTGAACCGATAAGGTTTTTTACAGAAAAGGGGTCTCTTAAATCGCATTCGACCAAACTTAGTTTTGACTGAAGATGATTGATATTCTCGAGATTGCTTCGATTGCGAATCGTCCCAAAGACTTCTGCATCAGGCTGCTGCAAAGCGTATTCCGCCAGATGGCTCCCTGCAAAGCCATTGATACCGGTGATAAGTATTTTCATAAAAACCATTCTCCTCTTGCCAGTTATATATGTTACCCCGTTGATAATCATCTGCAATTCTTATAACAGCTCTTCTTTTAATCCCTGAAGCGTTTCTTTGAATTGCGGCAAATATTTCTTGGCATAAACCAACAATTTACCCTCTCGTCCGGCGATTACCGCCCCTCTTAAACCGACGATCAGCACGGGTCCGTCTTCCCAGTCCACGATACAATCCTGGGTATCAACCAAAAAACCTTTCCCTACGTTGATGTTGCCATTATCGTCATGCTCCAGCAATCTATCCAGAGCCTGCCATCCACCCACATCGTCCCAAAGAAAAAAGCCCGGAACCATTTGTAGATCATCGCATTTTTCCATTATCCCATAATCAATAGAAATTGGTTTTACCAAAGAAAAATCCTTTTCCAGTCTTGCGGGTATTACCTCCTGACAGGGGGTATATCCGGCCTTTCTGGCATCCTGAATCATTGCATACACATCGTCATATAATTGGGGCAAGTATTTTTGCAGCTTTTTTTTCACAACTGGGATCTTCCAGACAAACATCCCGCTATTCCAGTAACAATTCCCTGCTTCCAACATTTTCAGGGCGGCAGCAGTATTCGGCTTTTCAATGAATTTAGTTATCTTCCAGGTTGGGGCCTCCATTTCCGGCTGTTTCTCACCGGGAATGAGATATCCATAGGCAGACTCCGGCCTGGTAGGCCGTATCCCGATCACCACCGGCCAATTCTTCCGGGCCGCTATACAAGCATTCAGTACAGTTTCTTCCCACAACTCTTCCTGACCTATGTAGTGATCGGAAGGCAGGGTGAGCATTATGGCATCCGGATACATTTCCGCCAGCCACAAAGCGGCGTAACAGACAGCCGGCGCCGTATCCTTTCCAGCAGGTTCAAAAATCAGGTTCTGTACTGGAAGCTGAGGCGTCTGTTCTCTCACGATATCTTTGTAGACCGCTCCCGTAATTACGTAGATATTTTCGTAGGGAAGAAAACTATGGACCCTCTTTACCGTTTCCTGAAATAGGGTAGCGTCCCCTACAATACGCAGAAACTGTTTGGGTAAACTGGGAGAACTCTTAGGCCAAAAGCGGTTGCCTTTCCCCCCAGCCAAAATAAGAGCAATTATGTTCATTTTGCTGTCCTCTTTATTTCTGTTTTTCCGGTTCGTTACTAATTACATTAGCATTTTTTCCCCCACTACAATCAGCGCTATCCGGCCCAATGGCTCCCATGCCGGATAGCGCCGCCAGGGAAAACTGGGAATAGACTTCCTCCCCAAGCGAAGGCTTAAACTGAAACACCGGCCCATCAACAGGGTAAGCCAGTATCCTTGGGCAAGATTTCCCTGCCCCGATTTTAACAGGATTCTTTTTTTTGGCCTGCGGCTTATCAGGTTTAGCCGCCGGCGCGGTTTTTATTTCAGGCGTTGTATTTTCCAATAGTTCCGGCTTCGGCTCAGGCTCAGGTTTTTGATCTGCAACTGTTATTTCTTCCGCTTTCGTTACTTCTTCCTTTTTTATTATTTCTTCCTTTTCCATGACCTGCTTTACCTGTAAAGCCTCCGTCAATTTCTGCAACAGTCCGAACTGATCCTCCGAAGGGCCATTTCCATACGCCTGCAAAAGACCTTCCAAAATCGCCTGACATAGGTATTCCCGGGCGTCCGGATCAAGGGTGTTCAACTCCACAACCACTGTGGGCAAATCAGCTAAGTAATATTTTAAATATTTTATTGTCAGGATCGAACGGACTATGCCGGGGACTTCATAATTTAAAACGCTATCATGTACAGCTAATTGTTTAATAATTGACGCAATCAACTGCAAGCTTTCCTCTTCATGCCGCAGTGAATAGAATAACCGTACTTTTCCCTTATCGCCACTCGTTTCATTCTGGGTAAAATGCAAAAGGATATGCACCTTCATAATTCTTAACAGCTTATTATAGGAAGAACACACCGGGGTATAGAAGATCTGCGCTCCCTGTGCCGCCAGTTCACCGGCCAGTCTTTTCACCACCTGTTCTATTTGTGTATCCCTTTTCTCCACTGTACTTACCGCTAATACGGTTCCGGATAATTGCGGAAAGAGAAGGTAATCCCCTTCCTTATTTTTTACATGCGTAATTTGATGTGTTCTACAAAATGCCTGAAATAGTGATTTCTTCTCTTCGGGATAACTGCCGATCAATTCTTCCCCAAAATATATATTGAACACACATTAGCCCTCCTTACGATTACTATTACATTCAATATATGTAGCATCGGAAGAGAGTGCCATAAGGGGGCAAGTTACATTTAAAAATACATCTTCTGCTTAATAATATGGTTGATTTCATTTTGGGTCTATAGTAGGTTGGGTAAGGGCTGCCTCGGGGTATAGAATCTCCGGTCAGAACGGCCTAAGTTTGGTTCGAAGTGATATCGAGGCACTACCATGGACGGTAGCGCCAGGGCGCTTTGAACAGGACGTGAATAGCGCCCGGTCGATATCCCTACGAGCTGAGTTTAGGACGTTCTGACCATCTATTTGAAACCCGGCGGCAGCCCTTGACCAAAGTACTTGTTATTTCAAAATAAAAAAGCCGCCCCATAACGTTGATTATGAAACAGCTCAAAATGCCTGCCGCCCTTATCTATGTCTACTGCCTTTATGTATGACTGCCACCCTTATGTATTACTGCATAATAAACAACAAGGTCACTGCTACTCCGTATTTGTAGGGCACAACCCCAACGCCGACATGGGTCATATTGCGGCTCAAAAGGATATCCTGGTGCGCCGGACTGCCCATAAACTGATAGAATGCTTTTTGGGCGTTACTGGATAACGCTAAGGTTTCCCCGACAGATCGGAATTTGATGCCTGCCTGATAGACCATGCTTGTGAAAGAACCATAGGTTGGAGAAACATGGGAAAAATAATTTTTATCAACCATGTCCCGGCTTTTCATTCGGGCTAAGCTATTTAACTCCGGCATGAGTACCAAAGGTTTAAGTCCCTTGGCAACCCTGGCATTGTTGACAAGGTCAAAAAGTAAAGATTCCTGTGAGGACAACGATTCCTGAGTAGTTCCGGTTCCCGTGGCAGGAGGCGTTACCACTGGCGGCGGTATGGTAGCCGGCGGCGGGGTCGTCGGTGAGGGGATCGCCGGTGATGGAATTGTCGGCGAGGGGGCCGTCGGCTGTTGTTTTTGTATTTCAGCCAATTTTGCCGCGCCCCATGAGGCGTCTGCTTGTCCTATGAATAGTTGGGTGGATATAAGTGCGGTAATCCCAAAGACAGCCAATGTTTTAAAAAATCTTTTGCGCATAACAAACCTCCTAAAATTTTCTGTCAGATATACTATATGGTAAATCGCAACCAATAACAAACAACATTTCATAAGTTGCTGGTTGTTATACCAAAAAGAGGTCTTTTTGCAGCTATAATACTACATTTTTTACAACTTTAGATCATGCTATCTTTATTTTCCATTTCCGTTTTTCTGATGAACCCCCCTTCTGACGGCTGAATAGTATAATGGAGAACGGTTCAAAATCCATTTAGCAAACAAGGCAGCCTGGGATAGGAGGTATTTTGCATGAGTTGGTATCATGATAAAGTCAATGAAATAATAAGTGAAAAACTACCGGAGCCATCAGCGGCCAATTTGCCTAGCAAAAAACTATATGAAGCCTATGGAAAGGATATGTCGGTCACAATTACCTTTTTGGACATGAACACCCCGGCTGACCAGGAAAAAATCACAAACGCTCTTCTTGGTTTAGAGGGCGTCAGCAGGGTAAAACCCGCGCTGCAACAAAAAAAGGTTTCGGTAGTTTTCAATATAAAAAAGGTCAGTGTGGAAACCATCGTCTACACGATAAACCAACTTGGATACCATCACATACAGCGGGGCTGAAGAAGTTGTCATTAGAACCCGTCGGGTTCTATATTGGATAACAAAACCATTGAATTAATTTAGAGAGATTAAACCTGTCCCCTGGAACACTTGCTTGCTGATTCTAATAGAATAACATTAGAAAATATGAACCAATACCTAAAAAAGGAGGAATAAAAACGTCATGTCAAATCCACATGTTGATCAGATCTCGCCCGGAGTATGTCCGCCCGAAGGGTGCCCACCCCCAACCAGGATAGAATGCATCGTCGTAGACAAAGTATACGACAGCTGCTTCCAGATTCATGATGTATCCAGGGATACTAATATATCTACGGCTACAGAATTTACTACCGGTTCATTCGAAGTTGGTGATGTTATCAGTTGTGCGGTTGGCGGACCCATCACCTGTACAGAAATATCACGTGTAAGCGCCGGCGGAGGCTTTTTCTCCATCACCGTCCTGGTTTCTGTGCCAATAATACTTACCAATCCCAATGACGCTACAGAAACAGTCATCAGAACTTTTTCCTTCACTAAAACCGCCACCCTATGCTGCCCTGAAGGTGTTTCCCCCGATTGCAGCGAAAGCAACCTGCTCTTCTGCAACTGCGTAGTTACACAAATCAACGCCGGTTATGCTCCTTCCATCACCGTCAACTGTACGCTTCAGATCTGCATTGTTATCAAATGCATCCTGCGGGTCCAGCTTCTTGTTCCCAGCTATGGTTTCTGCGTACCGGCGCCTTGTGTCACATTACCCGGTGTCTGCCCGCCTGCTCCGCCTGCTCAATGCTTCTAAGATTTCCTCTACTCTCCTTGAAGAATTTTAAAATTTCATACAGTGGAAAATGTACTCTCACATTTCACACCAGTTCCATCTATGGAAAGGGATCCCATATTTAAAAAGGGACGGCTTCAAAAGGCGCGGTTCAATAGGGAAACTTATTGAACCATACCCCAAACCGATACGGAAATGCAAGAGATAGGCGTTGTTCTGCAAGGGATAACGCCTTTCTCACGTTCTAAAGGACAAATTCAAGAAATCCAAATAATGTATTGCTAAAAGTTATACAATAGAATATAATATAATATAGAAAAGAAAAATGAAAGGTGGAATCATCGTGGCCATTAAAACAGCAAATGTTCTCGCTCGCGTCGAGCCGGATATAAAAGAAAAAGCGGAATCAATCATGGCAAAGCTGGGAGTTCCGGCTTCCGTTGTAATCAATATGCTTTACAAGCAAATCGTCATGACGAAGAGTATTCCATTCTCTTTGTCAATCCCTACTGCTCCGATGGCGATTGATGAAATGGATGCCGCGACATTTAACGCAATTATGCAAAAGGGGTTGGACGAAGCAAAGGCAGACCGTTCCCGGCCTGCCTCTGAGGTATTTTCAGAGTTAAGACGAGGACTATAATTTATGGCGGATAAGACGTACTTTGTTAAAATCACCACTCAGGCAAAGGAACAACTGCAAGCAATTGTTAAATATATTGCTTCTGAGTTAAAGGCTCCCAAAGCCGCTCTGCGTTTGCTTGATGAAATTGAAAGTGCGACTTCATCACTGTCCTAATTTCCCCAGCGGGTTGCATTGACAGAAGAAGAACCGTGGCGAGGCTTGGGCATTCATAAAATGCCAGTTAAGAACTTTCTCGTCTACTTTTGGATTGACGAAGAAAATATTAAAGTTCAGGTTACTGCCG
>DHRG01000054.1 GCA_002408285.1 Peptococcaceae bacterium UBA5318
ATGGTCAGCCTCCTACCCGATTTCTTTTTTGTACACATAAAAATTGGACTTCTACGGGATATTATTTTAAAATGGCATGAAACTGAACGCCTAGGGGTGATTACGATTAGGAACCGTTATCTCCCGGTAACAGTAATATTAATTATTGTACTTATTGCTTTTAACCCTAGGATAATTGATTTAAACCATCCGGGTCAGGCTCAGTATGCCGCCAGGAATTATGAGCTACCGGACAATATTTATCTTATCTTTCTAAAAGGCTTGGGCTGCAGATATGATGGAGAACCGGATGATGATTATGGATATGACGCCTTTATAAATTCCCTGTCTAAAGCTGGGATCCCCTTAGATAATGAACATCTTTTGCTGTTTAGTTACCGCGGGGGAAAAATAATAGAAGGACGGTGGGTGCCGGAGATATTTGGATCCGCCGATACAGGACAACCGATTGAATGGAGTGTAGAAAAATTAGCGGAACTAATAGAACGATTTTCTCTGGCCCATCCTGAAGCTTGTTACATCTTAGTCGGGCATAGTTTGGGGGGGCGGATTGCCCTGGATTTCGCCGAAACGGCAACAGATTTGCTTAAGAAAAAGATTAAAGGAATTATAACATTGAATTCACCCCTGGTAGGTGTAGATGACGCTCCCTCTGTCTTATTAAAAAGTATTCTTAATAACAGCGGTACCATTTGGAGCAGCGTAGCGGTCAATCAAATAATTTGGGAATGCGGCTACTGGGAGGAATTAGCTGCTAAACGCCGCGCAGCGCTTAAAGACCTGCAAAAAGACGGCGTCCATATCGCTACTTTTTCCAGCGATAGCGACCTCTTAGTCCGTCCAATAAGCAGTTGTATTACCGATGAAAAAGGCAAACCGGTGACGGACGGATTTGTTATTCAAGATGGGTATTTTTCCATGGAGGATATCATGGGTCATATGCGGATATTAGAGGACCCTTATATCTGTCAATATATTTATTCTCTTTATGCAAACTCATAATAGATGCATAAGGCCGCAGTAAGTTGATAAAAATACAAGATGGTAAGACGCTTGAAAAGGTGGTTGGTTGGTTATGCGGGAAAAAGAGGAACAAGAGGCCAGGGAAAGGCTTAGTAAACGCCAGGGTAATATTCAGCCCCCGACTGTTTTTGACGAAAACTTAAAAACCCGTCTGGAAAAAGAAATGCTGCAGGATCATCAAAAAGCGGTGATGTGGGAAGCTGAGGCCGTAAATGGGGGAAAAGAAAAGTATAAATCATTGCGGCAGGAGATCGAAAAACAGCAGCAGCAATTACAACAAATTGTAATAAATAACTATAAGAAAGATACGCAAAAGCTGGCTCAGAAGCAAACAGTGGTAAAAAATACAATATGGGCTTTTTTTGTGGGGGGTTTAATCTGTACCTTCGGGCAGGCGGTTGCCCTCTTGTTTATGAACGGCGGGCTCCTGGAAAAGGAGGCCGGGTCGGCGACTACAGTTATTTTAATTTTTTTGGGCGCCTTGCTCACCGGACTTGGGTACTATGACGAAATCGGCAAAGTAGCCGGGGCGGGCTCTATCGTGCCTATTACCGGTTTTGCCAATTCCATTGTATCATCCGCGTTGGAGTTTAAGACCGAAGGATTCATCTACGGGGTAGGGGCGCGTTTGTTCACCGTAGCCGGGCCGGTGATTGTTTACGGCCTGGCTGTTTCGCTGGTGATAGGTCTAATATATTACTTTATTTAAACAGGGGGACGGTATGCCGGAAAAAAAGATTGGAAATCAAACTTTGCAATTCAATTCTAAACCAAAACTTCTGTCCTGGTCTTCCATCGTGGGTCCCATGGAGGGGAAAGGGCCTTTGGGCAAGCATTTTGATTTGGTTTTAAAAGACAATTTGCTGGAAGGAGATACCTCCTGGGAAAAGACCGAGCAAAAAATGATGCAGCATAGTATGGAAATTGCGCTGGAAAAAATCAAGCTGCAAGCGGGCGATCTTGACTTTTATCTGGCCGGCGACCTTCTCAATCAGATCATGAACGCCAATTTTACGGCCCGTTTCTTAGGAATATCGTTTTTAGGACTTTACGGGGCTTGTTCGACTTTGACGGAAGGGCTATCGCTGGCGGGTATGCTGATTGACGGGGGTTTTGCCAAACAGGTGGGGGTATCCGCCAGCAGTCATTATGATACTGCCGAAAGACAGTTGCGCTATCCCACGGAAATGGGGGTACAGCGGCCCATGACTGCCCAATGGACAGTAACGGGAGCAGGGTCTTACATCGTTGGAAAAGCTGATTCAGGTATACAGTTGACCCATGCCACCATTGGAAAAGTTAAAGATATGGGCGTCAGTAATGCCAATGATATGGGAACCGCTATGGCCCCCGCCGCCCTAGACACCATCAAGGCGCATCTGCAGGATCTGGGACGGTCGATGAGTGATTATGACATCATCATTACAGGAGATTTGGGAGTTTTAGGGACCACTGTTTTAAAAGAACTGTTTCATAAAGAGGGTTATCCAACCGATAACATTTCCGATTGCGGACTGCTTATTTATGGGCCGGATCAGGATAGCCATTCCGGCGGCAGTGGCTGCGGCTGTTCATCGGTGGTCTTAAATTATCTTCTCGGACAAATGCTGAACAAAAAAGCCAGACGCATCTTGCTGGTGGGGACGGGGGCTCTCTTAAGCCCGGTCACGTCCTGGCAGGGAGAGTCGATCCCGTGTATCGCGCATGGGGTGGTGCTGGAATACTATGGATGAGGTGATACGGTGGTAGTGTTGCTCAAAGCTTTTATCATCGGCGGGATTCTTTGCGCCGTTGGACAACTATTAATGGATCTGACTCCCTTTAATGTTACTCCGGGACATATTTTGGTAGGTTATGTCACCGGCGGCGCGGTCCTGAGCGCCCTTGGACTCTATCAGCCTTTGATTACCTGGGGTGGATTGGGAGCTACGGTGCCGTTGTCCGGTTTTGGTCATTCGCTGGCTCAAGGCGCCATTGAGGGGGCTAAAAACAAAGGGGTATTGGGCGCTTTGGGGGGGGGTCTGGAGGCGACTTCTATCGGCGTCGCCGCAGCCGTGGTGTTCGGTCTGGTTGTCGCTACTTTTTTTAGACCGAAAGGCTAGGAGGGATCAAACATGCTGACGCCCGGTACGAAACGAAAGGTAATATTAGTTACAGACGGGGACCTTATAGCGAAAAAAGCCGTGGAAGAGGCGGCCCGCAATATTGGCGGGCGGTGTATTTCCGCTTCAGCCGGGAATCCAACGCCTATACCCGGCTCCAAGGTTGTAGAATTGATTATGAGCGCGCCTTATGATCCGGTTGTGGTCATGGTCGATGATAAGGGTTCCTGTCATAAAGGAAAAGGAGAAAGAGTATTGGAGTATGTAGTTAATCATCCGGATGTGGAAGTCATCGGGGTGGTGGCGGTGGCCTCAAATACGGATTCCACCCTGGGGACCCCTGTAGACTGTGCCGTTAACAAAAAAAAAGAAATTATCGCCGGGCAGGTGGACAAGAGCGGTGAAAAGATTTCCGACGCCAAGATCGTCCTGGGCGACACGGTGGATGTAATAAGGGCCCTCCAGGGAAAGACCGCCGCTTTTGTTGTGGGTATTGGCGATATCGGCAAGATGGACGGACGGGATGACCCTTTAGAGGGAGCTGAAGTAACAACTAAGGCTCTTAAACTTGTCATTGCAGAATGGCAAAAGAAAAATAATTTTGCAAATGCACCTGAAAAATAAGCGGCGAATAGGGAGGCAGCGTTTTTTGAATATACGTATTGGCATTCCCCGGGCATTGTTATACTATAATTACGTTACCTTATGGAAGACCTTTTTTACCCTGTTGGGAGCAGAGGTCCTGATCTCCGGCTATACAAATAAACTTACTCTGGATTTAGGCAGGGATATGGTAGTAGATGAGGCCTGTCTGCCGGTAAAAATATTTTTCGGCCATACAGCGCAGTTACTGGAGCAAAAACCAGACTTTTTGTTTGTGCCCAGAATGGTGAGCGTTGAAAAGAGCGCCTATATTTGTCCGAAGATCATAGGTTTGCCGGATATTCTGGAAGCCGGCAAGAAAGAAATGCCCGCTCTGATCAAACCAACCATGAATATGGTCAGTACAGGGAATATTGATTCTTTTTTGCGGGAGGCCGGATCTTGTCTTACTACGGATCGCCGTAAAATCAGCCGGGCCTGGAAAATTGCCCGGCAGGAGCAAAATGCCGAAGATCGCCAGGCCCTGGACAAGTCCCGGTCAACGGAAATTGGGGCGGCCCGTACCGGAAGCAAACTGCCCATGCTGCTGTTAGGACACCGTTACAATCTATATGATGATTTTTTAAACTTAAACATCAGAAAGCGTTTGTGGCAAATGGGATGTGATTTGTGGACTCCCGAACAGTTTAGTGAAGAAAGCAAGGAAGACACGATCAAGACTTTGCCGAAAGCTATATTTTGGACATTTGGCAAGGATATCCTGGGAACAGTCCGTTGCTTTTCCAGGCTTCCCGGACCCAAAGGCGTAGTGATAATTTCTTCTTTCGGCTGTGGAATAGATTCTTTTATTGGGAACATGGCTATGCGCTATCTGCATAAAGCCGGGATTCCTTATTTGAATATCACCTTGGACGAACACAGCGGAGAAGCCGGACTGGAAACGAGGTTAGAGGCTTTTTTAGATATGATACGTTGGAGGAGGCCTTTCAATGAAGATCACATTTCCTCATATGGGACACCTCTGGGTGATCCTGAAGGGTATGCTGGAATACATGGGGTTTACGGTTATAGTGCCACCTCCTACCAGTAAAAGGACGCTGAGTTTGGGTGTGCAGAATGCGCCTGAATTCGCTTGTCTGCCCTTAAAAATCAATCTTGGCAATTTTATGGAGGCCCGGGAACTGGGAGCGGATACGATAATAATGGCCGGAGGCGTGGGGCCGTGCCGGTTTGGCCTCTATGCCCAATTGGAGAAGGAAATTCTGGAGGATTTAGGCTGCCACTATGAAATTTTAGTTTTGGAACCACCGGAACGCGGGATCATCGACTTTTTTAAAAAAATCCGCAAGCTGACAGAAAAGGTGTCCTGGTGGAGAATTATACAAGGCGTCCGTTTGGGTTATAAGAAGGCTTGTTTTGTCGATAAACTGGAAATCCTCGTCCAGGAAATCCGGCCCCGCGAGAATGAGCTTGGCACTGCGGATAAAATTTTTGCGCATTCCTTAAAGACCATTGATAAAGCTAACAACCTTGATGAACTGGCAGAGGCTTACGGCTTGGCTAAAGAAAAACTGCTGCATATTCCCCGGAATGAAGAAAAAGAAGTCCTGAAAATCGGTTTGGTGGGGGAGATCTATACCCTGCTGGAGCCGTTTGCCAGCCAGGATATTGAGAAGCGATTAGGGTATCTGGGGGCCCAGGTCACCCGCTCATTATATCTCAGCGAATGGATCAACGAACATCTTTTTGGGGGTTTATTATCAGGGGCTGTACGCCAGGGTTTTTCCAAACATGCCGGTCCTTTTTTGAACCATTTTGTGGGCGGGCATGCCAGGGAATCTATCGGGGCGGGTGTGCTGCTGGCCGGCGAGGGATTTGACGGGATCGTACAGGTGGCCCCGTTGACTTGTATGCCCGAAATCGTAGCCCACAGCATTTTCCCTTCAGTCAGCGATACCCTGGATATACCGGTCTTAACTATTTATGTGGATGAACTAAGCGGACAGGAAGGAATACATACGAGGTTGGAAGCCTTTATTGATTTGCTGTGGGGCAAACGATTCTCACTTGACCATGAAAAAACTATATGCTAGAATGTAAAAAAATTAATAAATTTAACCTCACTCAAGCGGGTGAGGTAGAGGTTGCGAATGTTAAAAGTAGGGCTGGGGAGTTGGCGGCAGTGAACCGGCGCGAAAGGGACCTTCGCCGAAGCGTAAGAATCCGCCGGGGTTTTTATGCTGGGGCTGCATCTAAGAGGTGCAGAACTGTCACCTGATATCCGCCCCGGTATCAGGTGGAGTACTATCTCACGTATGGGACCGAGGGATTCTGTTGGTATTTGTGACAGCCAGAGTTTCCACTTAGGCTGTTTTTTTATCACTGGGGAGGTTACTAAGGGAGGTTAGCAGAGTATGAAGCTCCAAGGGACAATGAAAATAAACGATCAGGGTCATTTAACCATCGGTGGTTGTGATACCATTGAACTGGTCAAAAAATTTGGATCGCCGTTGTATGTTATGGATGAAGAGCATATAAGGGAGATCTGCCGTGACTATTATCAGTCCTTCACGGCCCGCTACCCGAATACTGAAGTTATTTATGCCAGTAAAGCCTTTACTAATGCGGCAATGGTCACGATCATCAAGCAGGAAAACCTGGGACTGGACGTTGTATCCGGCGGGGAATTGTTTACGGCGCTTAAAGCCGGTTTCTCCCCGGAGAGGATTTATTTTCATGGAAACAACAAATCCGTGGATGAGATCGAGTATGGTATCAGGAGTAAGGTTGGAAGGTTTGTCGTAGATAACCTTGACGAACTGGAAACTGTCAATAAAATAGCCGACAAATTGGGCGCCAGGGTCAAGGCCCTCCTGAGGATCCAGCCCGGGATCGAAGCCCATACCCATGAATATATCCAAACGGGACAAATCGACTCCAAGTTTGGGATGGCTATTGCAACCGGACAGGCTCTGGAGATTGTGAAAAAAGCGTTTAAATCTGAAGCGGTCGATGTAAAGGGAATCCATTGCCATATCGGGTCCCAGATCTTTGAAATAGATTCGTTTCGTCATACGGTGGAAGTTATGATGGAATTTCTCAAGCAAATCAAGGATGAAACAGGCGTAAGCTTATCTGAACTCGATCTGGGCGGCGGGTTTGGCATCTATTACAAAGAAGGAGACCAACCGGCGCCGGTCGGCTTGTTTGCCCAAATCATCATGAAGACCGCGCAGGAAAAGGCGCAGCAATATAACATGCATGTTCCTAAAATCATCGTGGAACCGGGCCGCTCGATTGTGGGAACGGCAGGCGCCACCTTGTATACTGTCGGAACGATCAAGCATATCCCAGGGATCAGAACATATGTGGCCGTTGACGGCGGAATGGGTGATAACCCGCGGCCGGCCCTGTATCAGGCTAAATATGAGGCTATGATTGCCAATAAAGGCCATCTTGAGGCGGAAGAGTTAGTTTCTATCACCGGTAAGTGTTGTGAATCCGGCGATATGCTGATCTGGGACATTGAGCTTCCAAAGGCTGAAAGCGGAGATATCCTCGCTGTTTCCAGTACCGGGGCCTATAACTATTCCATGTCCAGCAATTATAACCGTCTTCCCAAGCCGGCTGTCGTACTGGTCAATGATGGATATGCAGATTTGATCGTGGAAAGAGAAACCTATAACGATTTGATCCGTAACGACCTGCTTCCGGAAAGGCTGCTGGATAAGAAAATTTCCTTCCAGGCGCTGGCAAAATAACACAAGTAACGATAACCAGGGTTATAGCCCTGGTTTATTTATGGTATAATAGTAAAAATTCACATAAAACCGAGTAAAAAAATGTTTCCTGAAAACCCTTTGATTGATGCTGTCCGTAAAGTGGCAGGGGACAATAGAATATTTTTAGTCGGCGGACCGGTGCGGGATATTCTGCTGAATAGGCCTCTGCAGGACTATGACTTTGTCATTGAGGGCGATTACCTTGCGGCGGCCTTATCGCTGGCCGGGATGCTGTCCGTAAAACCCGCGGTAAACACCAAACTATGGACGGCTTCTCTGAAAACGCCTTGGGGTACCGTTGATTTGACCCGTGCGCGTCAGGAAAGATATGTCTATCCCGGCGCCCTGCCCCGGGTACGGCCTGCCGGATTGGCCCAGGACCTCCAACGGCGGGATTTTTCTGTCAATACCTTGGCGGTTCCTTTATTGCCTCAAGGCTGGGGGGAATTGATAGATCTGTTGGGAGGGTTGCAAGACTTGCGGAATAAGCAGCTTCGTATTTTACACCCGCAAAGCTTTTGTGACGATCCCACGCGGATTTTCCGGGCGATCCGCCTGCAAAACCGTTTGGGTTTTAGGGTGGAAGACGGCACGTTAAAGCGCTTGCGGGACGGCTGGAGATATCTGGGCAGCATATCCCCGGCGCGGAGATATAAAGAATGGCTGTTGTTTTGCGCAGACGAGGGCTTGCCATTAAATCTGCAGGTCCTGCATTTATATGGCGGGTGGCCGGATTGTTTTGGAAAGCTTCCTTTTCAACCGGAGGCGGCGCGAAAAATCAACGGGTTTTTACAGCAACCTGAAACGATATCCGTCCGCCGGTGGTTTATAACCCTTCTGGCCCTTTTGGAGAAAGCGCCGGAGAACCGTCGGGAAACAGCCCGTTTCTGGGGCCTGTCCGCCAAGGATAGCATGGAAATGGAGAAAGCGCTGGCCCTGCTGAATAAATTCCGGCAACAAGAAATCCAATATCCCTTAAAACCTTGTTACTACAGGGCTATGCAGGGGTTAGCCCTTGATACGGTTTATTATCTGTTTGGGTCAATGTGCGAAGGATCAACGTGCCAAAGATCAACATGGGAGGATTTTTACCAGGCTTATCTTTCATCCCGCTTTCCTTTAAGCGGCCAAGATATGATAAAAATGGGGCTGGAGCCGGGTCCGGAAATGGGGCGGCTCCTGAAAGATTTGGAAGAACGTTATTGGCAGGGAGAATTCAAAACGAAACAAGAGGGAATCGACCTGGCCATAAAGATAATAGAGGGGAGATACAATGCCTACAATTCAAAGCCTGCTTTATAATATTCCGGCTATTCTAATCGCCTTGACGATCCATGAGTTTTCTCATGGCTACACCGCCCATCTGTTAGGGGACCCGACTCCGAAACGCCAGGGCCGGTTAACGTTAAATCCATTGGCCCATTTAGACCCCCTGGGGACCATACTGTTATTGGTCGCCAGGTTTGGCTGGGCTAAGCCCGTTCAGGTCAATCCCTTTTACTTTCGGGGGAATAAGCAAAGGGGGATGCTGCTGGTCAGTTTAGCCGGTCCGGCTTCAAACATTTTGCTGGCCTTCGCAGCCGGTATCTTGTATTATCTTGTTGCTCCGCAAACGTTTTTGTCAAGCTTCCTGGCCTATCTCATTATCATTGACGTCTATTTAGCCCTGTTTAACCTTATTCCGATCCCGCCTTTGGACGGGTCAAATATCCTTTTATCAATGCTGCCCGCCTCTACTCATGAAAAATTTTATCAATTTCAGGCCTATGGTTCGATCATCCTGATGCTCCTGATCGTAACGAATATCACCGGCAAATTCCTGACTCCGGCGGCGGAAGGTCTGATCAATTTTATTATGCTGGCGGCATATATGATTACAGGTTGATGGAGGTAGAATATGAAAAAAGGCACGATTTTTAGCGGAATGCGTCCTACGGGAAGATTACACATTGGGCATTTGAGCGTTTTGGAAAACTGGTTAAAACTACAGGATGATTACCGGTGTTTTTTCGGGATTGTGGACTGGCATGCTCTGACCACCGCCTTTGACAACACCGGGGAAATACCTGCTAATATCCGTTTGATGCTGCTGGATTGGCTGAGCGTCGGGCTGGACCCGGAGAAGAGCCCGCTTTTTGTCCAATCCCATATTAAACAACATGGGGAGCTGCATTTACTTCTTTCGATGATTACCCCCCTTTCCTGGTTGGAACGGGTCCCTACATATAAGGATCAGATCCAGCAGTTGGGGAACCAGGGCAAAGATATCGCCACTTACGGGTTTTTAGGCTATCCTGTGCTGATGGCCGCCGATATCCTTGTTTACCGGGCTGATACCGTGCCGGTAGGCGAGGATCAGATCCCTCACATCGAATTGACCCGTGAACTGGCCCGCCGTTTCAATTATATGTACCAGAGCGAGGTTTTTCCCGAACCCCAGGCCAAACTGGCTAAAATTTCCATGCTGCCCGGTGTGGATGGCCGAAAAATGAGTAAGAGCTATAATAACGACATTCCCCTCGCGGCGTCAAAGGAAGAAATCCTGGAGAAGGTCCAGATGATGGTAACGGACCCGGCCCGGATAAAGAAAACCGACCCCGGACATCCGGAGGTCTGTATAGTCCACACTTATCAGAACATCTATAATACGGTTGAGATCGAAGAACTGCAGGAGTCCTGCCGGGGCGGAAGCATGGGCTGCGTAGCCTGTAAAAAGAAATTAGCCGGAGTTCTGGAAGGATTATTAGCGCCTATTCGCGAAAGACGTCAGTATTATGAAGAAAAACCTGAGCTGTTGCACGAGATCCTTGTTGCCGGTGCGCAAAAGGCGCGGGAACAAACGGAAAGGACTATGGAACTGGTTCGTAAAGCGATGAACGTTTAAAAGTGGTGAGATAATGTCCTATCAGGTAAAAATACCTATTTTTGAAGGTCCCATGGACTTGCTGTTACATTTGTTAGATAAAAACGAGGTAGATATTTACAACATTCCTATTGCCCTGATAACCCAGCAATACCTCGAATATATAGCGATGGCCCAAGAAGTGGATCTGGAATTGACGAGTGAATTCCTGCTGATGGCTTGCACCCTTTTATCCATCAAAGCCAGGATGCTCTTGCCAAATAGTAAAGCGGCCCCAGAGGAAGAGGAACTAAAAGACCCCCGGCAGGAGCTGGTGGATAAGTTGTTGGAATATAAGCTCTATAAAGAAAAGGCGCAGGCTTTCAAAGAATTGGCAATACAGCAGGGCAAAATATACTGGCGGGAAGTCGACGAGGCCCGGTTGTTGCGGATGTTCCCGCTTCCCAATCCGGTTGGAGAAATATCCGCCGCTGATTTATTCTCTGTGTATCAGCAAATGCTGCGTAAAATTGAAAAAAAGGGCGAGTTCTTTTCTATTACCCGTGAAGAAATGACGATCCAGAATAAAATCGCTCTCATCAGCCGGCTTATCCTGGAAAAACCCAACGGTTTATCATTTACTAAATTATTGGATGGCGCTAAAAGTAAGAGCGAAATCATTGTCATTTTTTTAGCCGTCCTCGAGTTAACCAGGCAAGGAAGCATTGTCCTGGTGCAGCTTTCACTTTTTTCCGACATACAGATATTTTTAAAAGCTCCTGTTATTGCCAATGAAAAGGGGGCCCAAGCCGTTGAACACTCTGTTTCCTGATGAGGCCAAGAGCATTGTAGAGGGATTGCTTTTTGTAAGTAACGAGCCCCTTACGCCTAAGGTTGTCGCCGAGATCCTGGAAAGAAATATTGTGGAAATAACCGCAGTGCTTAAAGAAATTAAAGCGGATTGTGAAAGATATTCCAGGGGCTTTTGTTTATCTGAAGTAGCGGGAGGATATCTCTTTACGACCCGTTCCGAGCATGCCCCTTATATTGAAAAACTGGTCAAACCCCGCTTAAACACCTTATCCCAGGCGGCCCTGGAAACCCTGGCCATCATTGCTTACCGGCAACCCATTACCCGCAGTGAGATAGATGAAATACGCGGCGTGCAAAGCGATAGTTGTTTGAACACCATTTTGGAAAGAGGCTTGATCGAAGAGGCCGGCCGGAAAGAAGCCCCGGGACGTCCTGTTCTCTTTGCAACTACACCGGATTTCTTAAAGTATTTCGGACTAAAATCTTTGGCTGACTTACCGAAATTGAATAGCTGACTCCTCAATATGGTATAAAATGGAATACCAGAGTAATACTAATATATAACAATGATGCTCTGGGAGGGGTAACTTATGCAAAAGTGGATGATTCTGCTTTTCTTTTTTTTCATCGGCATGAGTTTCCTTCCGGTAAAACTGGCTGTACGGCTATTACGGGAGCCTAATGAAATAAAAGTGACGATGCGCGTCAGTATAGGGATCGTTTCTTTTAGGATCAACTGGATCGATCCCTTGACCAAAGCGGTTTGGAGCTTATCAACCAACCGCTTTTGGGAAAAAAAGCCGCCCGCTGATCTTGCCATGAAGAGGGTCCGTTGGAAACGGCTTTTCTTAAGACTCAATTATCTTAACCGTATTTTTATTCCGGTCCTCCGACATAGCGAACGTTTGTTTAAAAAGGCGGCGGGGCCTATCAAAATAAGCCGTTTACAATTGGTCACCGAGTTTGGCTTGCAGGATGCCGCCCAAACCGCTTTAGCCGCAGGTTTGGCTTGGTCGCTCTTGGGAGTAATGTATAATGGGCTGCAGTCGCTTTTTGTTATTAAGCCGCAACCCAACATGATTATGGTGATCCCCAATTTTAAGCTTGAGAATTTTTTAAGACTGGATTATTCCTGCATATTTGCTTTTCGTCTGGGCCATATTATTATTATCATTTACCAATTATTACTCAGAACCGGGGAAATTAGTAATATGTTAAGGAGGGTAAGTCAATGAGTGACCATCCAATTCAAGGCTTAATGCAAACCGCAATGGAGAGTATCAAAGAAATGGTGGATGTCAATACAGTGGTCGGGGACGCGGTAGAAACTCCGGATGGAACTGTCATTATACCTGTTTCCCGGGTAGCTTGCGGGTTTGCTGCCGGGGGGAGCGAGTTTTCAGTCAAAAATGAGAAGAATGAAGGCATATCTTTGCCTTTTGGCGGCGGAAGCGGCGCGGGAGTGTCTGTCCAGCCCGTTGGCTTTTTGGTGGTGGGGAACGGACAGGTCCGCCTGATGCCGGTAGATGGAAAGAACGCTTATTTGGAGCGGCTGGTCGATGTAGCCCCCCAAATGGTGGAACGGATCCAAAGCATGGTCAAAGGCATGGTAAATGGGAAGTGTTCAGCTAAGCCGGCTTCGGAAGCCAGGGCGGAAAATATTGGAACGGTCGGAGATAAATAATGACCCGGGGCCTGGATACAATGTCATTTAGTTAAGGAGCAAATCGAAAAAATTTGCTCCTTAGCTTTTTTCTTTTATGAAACAGGCGTTAAGTTAAGCCCATTGAGAATTGTCAAGTCTAAACAAACACTTTTTCAAAATTTTTTGAAAGGTGGCAAGGTGGGTTTTAAAAAGTTTAGCGGCGGTAGAATAACCTGAAATCTTTCTATGTCCAAGATCATATCAGCTTGTTTAGACTTGCCTTGATGCTCCTGGGGCATTTCTCCCCATTCCTCAAAGGTGCGTGGGATAGAGCTTCCTTAATGTGATCATGCGTCCAACCATGTTCCTGGGGATTGTTGAACGTTAGTTGCCACTTGCGAGGCGCTGGGTCAGCCATACAAACACCACCCTGTTACATTGTTACATGTTACAGAAGTGCAGGGGGTAATACTTACCCCCTGCACCCCGGGCCTGTGGCCCGGGGGAGTGGTGGTGGGCGCGTACGAAAAAGGATGTACCAGTAGCGTAAGCGGCAGGAATACCAGTGTTTTGGGCCGCTTCACCCTCCACGCCACGAGCAGGGCCATTATAATGGACCTGGATAAAGTTGTAGTCGTTCCCTGTACGCTTGGAAGTGCCTTGCAGGTGAGCCTTGCCGATTACTTTGATTTTATGTTAATTTACCTCTCATTTTTTATTGATACAAGCGGCTTGGCCTGTTCGCATATAATCTTAACTCCTCCATTTTAATTTGAGAGAATACAACACCAGAAAAAATCAAAGCTGCTCCTATGTAACCTTTTATATCTAATATTTCATGTAGAAATACAAACGACAAGATAGCGGAAAACACAGGCTCCAAAGAAAAAATTAAACCGATTTTTTCAGATGATGTGAAACGTTGAGCAATCGGTTGAACCACAAAGCCATAAGCACTACATATAATCCCAAGCCCCAGTATTGCGCCCCACTGCATTGGGGTTTGAGGTAGCGCAGGAGTTTCAACGAAAAGCGTAAAAATGAAACCTAACAATGCAACTACGCCTAACTGAATGATACTGATTAAAAAAGTATCTGTTTTCTTTGAAAGCCTGTCCAGTGTGACAATATAGATTGCATAAAAGAGTGCTGCCAATAGACAGTATATAGCTCCTATGTCTAAAGAAAAGCTATCTTTCATTGTCAGAAGATAAAGCCCGATCACAGCAAGCAAAATGCTAACTGTCACTGATTTTTGCGGAAGTCTGCGCTTTAAAATGCTTTCTATTATCGGTACAATGATAACGGTGGTACTTGCCAAAAATCCGGCGGTCGAAGCCGTTGTATGCTTAACCCCAAATACTAATCCTGTAAATAGACAGAATAGCAATATACCCATTAAGATACCTTTGCCTAAAACAGAAACAGTAAGCTCACGGAAGCGTGGAAGAAAAATAGCAAACATGCAGGCAAAAGCTATTCCAAACCGCAGGGCAATTAAGCTGAATGGGCCGATGCCGTCAAGACCGACTTTCATTAACAGGTAAGAGGAACCCCACGCAAGTGAAACTGTTACCATGAGAAATTCGGCTTTTCGGCTATTCATCTTCATTGACGTACCAGCCCTTGCATACATCTACCCAATTCGCAGATGCACAGTGCTTTTCCAATTCCCCTAAAGTGAGCTGAATGGTGCTGTTTACGCTACCGCCCGCAGTATAAACAATTTCAAAACGTTTGAGGGATACGTCTAAATAAACCTTTACACCCTCGTTGATGGCAAAAGGGCAGACTGCTCCCGGAATATGACCAATCAAAGTTTCTACTTGTTCACCGGGTATCATAATCGCCTTTTGGTGAAAAATAGATTTATATTTTGCGTTATTTACCTTTGCGTCACCCGCCATAACAACCAAAGCGGGCTTGTCATTTTGCATGAATGACATTGTTTTTGCAATATGGGCAGGTGAGCAGCCTATCGCCTGTGCTGCATTTTCAACGGTATCTCCTACGTGTCCCCGAATAACAACACGGTCGGATAAACCAACGCTATCAAAATATTCTTTTACTTTCTCGTAAGACATTGTAATGACCCCCTATACTGTTTCACCAGTTGCAAACATGGTAGAAATCATTTTTGCAAGTATTTTGTTATCTTTATCTGTAACTGTTGCTTCAACAATCACCAGTGTTTTTCCAGCCTTTATCACTTCGCCCACGGCTATTACTTTATTGGAAATAGCCGGACGCATTAGGTTTATTTTCAATTCAACTGTTAGAACCTCTACGTTTTCTGGCATTGTTGTTAAAGCAGCACACCCGCCCGCTACATCTGCTAAGGTCGTAATGACCCCGCCATGTAACAGTCCTTGCTGTTGAAGCAGAGTATCTTTGCGTTCACACGAAATAGCTACTTTTCCCTTTTCAATGTGTTCAATCTTTGCCCCGATAAGAGATAAAAAACTCTGTTTTTCAAAGCTTTTAGAAACTCTTTCATAGATGGGATCAGCTTGATACAAGTCCAAAGTATTCACCTCTTTTCTTGCTTTTTTCTTGAATTCATTGTATACTGATTTCATAAATAAGTAAAATAAATAATTCTAATCAAATCATTAGCAGAGGTGATTTGTCGATTGTGAATAGATATATTGCACTTCAAAAAATTATTGAGCTTAATAGCTTTACAAAAGCAGCCGAAGCACTTGGATATACACAATCTGCTATCAGCCAAATGGTTGCGTCTTTAGAAGAGGAATTGTCTATTAAACTACTTTATCGTTCTCGCGTTGGGGTAAAACTAACATTAGAGGGGGAAACCTTATATCCGTTTATTCAAAGAACGATTTTGCAGTATCGTGCAATGCAGGAAAAAGCCAATGAAATCAAAGGGTTAGATACAGGTATTATTCGTATTGGTGCAATTTCAAGTGTCACTTGCCATTGGCTCCCTCAGCTAATAAAAGAGTTTCAAGACCTGTACCCTAATGTACAGTTTGTGCTTCATCAGGGCGATTATCGCTCCATACAAGAGTGGATAAAAATTGGAGCAGTAGATTTTGGCTTTATTACTCCGCCTGCTGTAACAGGAATGGAAACACAGGTTATCAAGGACGGAAGAATGTTAGCGATCTTACCTGAAAATCACCCTTTATCTTCTTTTGAGGCAATTCGTTTAGAGGAAATTTTTAAAGAACCGTTCATCTTATTAGAAGAAGGTCATTACAGCGAACCATTAGAGGCATTTCAATCCTGCGGGCTAAAGCCAAACATTAAATATACAATCCATGATGATTATGCGATTATGACAATGGTAGAAGCAGGGCTCGGTATAAGCATTCTGGCAGAGCTTATTTTACAGCGTACTAATTACAATATTGTCATTCGTCCGACAGAACCGCCGATTACCCGTACACTCGCAATAGGCTATAAAGATAAAAACAGTTTGCCGATTGCGAGCAAATATTTCATTGAGTTTTTACTCAACAATCTTGAAATGTTGCCATAACATTATCATCCAATCTGCACGGACGCAGTGACGCCTACTGTACGCAGGAGGTATATGCCGCGCTGATAGCCTTTAACTTTGTGAGCCGGATTTCCCGCGCGGCGGTGATTCGTCAGCCGGAGAACGGCGTCTACGCCTATAAGGTGAACTTCAAGATGGCTACGGCGCTTTGTAGGGAATATATGCGTACACCGGACGCGGACGGCGAGAAACTGCTCATGCAGATTGCAAGACATTCTATTCCTATTAGACCGGGGCGGGCAGATCCATGCAAAATCCGCCCCAAGTCGTTCGCTGGGTTTGTCTACCGCGTGGCCGCATAAGAGAGTTAAAAAAATAGGGGGTCACGGTTTTATGCCGTGACCCCCTATTCATGTTTTTTTGAAAAACCTCAAAATCGCCCCTTCTTACAGCGATTTTCAAAAAATAAATGCTACCCTATTTTATAGGTGAAAAAACGCAAAAAATAATTGATGTTCTTTCATTTTCTCAACAAGTATGCGAAATGTATATAAAGTATGAGATAAAACCAAATATAGCAACAGACAATGTTGTGATAAAAATCTTAACAAGTTTTATTGCTGTATTAAAAATAGAAATACATATAATTTCAAAATGCCACATTGTAAAATTGTGGTACTAAATAGTGCGTTTAGTTAAGGATGGTCAAAAACATCAAAACATTAGCAGTATTTTATTGTTAGCAGGGGGATGGCGGAAAGCTCATGCAGGACATAGCAGAGGTACGCATGGTAAAAATATTTTTTTTGAAAAACCTGCTAAAAAGGGAAGCTGGACGCTGAAAAAATATAGCGAAGTCCACTCTCACAACTTATGGAGTACGGCAAACTTCAATTTGCCGAATAGGAATGAACTACAAATTATTTAATACTTATTTTACAATATGAATGATCAATAAAGTTTTAGACTCAATGGGCCTATAGATTACTTTTTAGGATATATAAGCCTTTTTCTAATTTATCTAAGGAATTAACAGATGCAAGCGCCACACGCAGAAAGCTATCCTGTGTCCCCGGCCCGCTAAGAAAGCGATCCGAATGGAATACCCGTATCCCTTGATTCTGCAAGGTGATCAACAGTTGCGCCCCATTCGTTTTCCCCGATATCGGCAGCCATCGAAAAAAACTGAGAGGATGACCGACAAGCGGTGCATTCGGAAAATACTTCAAAAATATTTCATTGGCTGATTGAGCAAGGTTTTTTTTGGCGGCCACGATTTCATTTGCTTTCCCAGAAAGAATCAACTCCGTGATGATTTCCCCATCCAGTGAGGAAGTTTTCACATTGATGTTGAAAATCGCCTTTAGAATCTGCACCCTGAATTGCTCACCATACACGATATAGGCAACCCGAAGCCCGGAGCAAATCGACTTTGAAGTGCCGCAAATATAAACTGTCCTTTCCGGCAAAAGCTGATACATAGGCCGCTGGTAGTCCTCGATTATTCCGGCGGTCAAAAAAGCATGGATATCGTCTTCGATCAGTATCAAATTGTATTTTTTGATAACAGAAGCCAGTTCCTGTTTGCGCTCGTCGGAAATCATAACCGTGGTAGGATTGCAGCAAGAGGGCATCAGAAAGATGCCCTGCATATCGGTTAGGCGGCACTGGTTTTCCAACTCATCCGGCATCATACCGTGATGATCCCCGGCAATTGGAACCAATTGGATATGGAGCATCTTGGCCAGTTCAATGAAATTTGAATAAGTATAACGGTCAACGGCTATGCGGTTTCCCGGCTCAAACAGGGCAAACAATGTAATGGCTAAAGCATTTTGCGCACCGGATACAATCGCCATATTCTCCGGCTTCGCATGAACGCCGAAGGATTGCATCCAATTCAGGCCCGCCATTTTTTGATGCGGCATACCTGTGGGATCGTCGTAATCAAACAACTGTTCCAAATAGCGTTTTTCCATCACTTTTTTCGTCGTATCCAATACCATGTGGTTGCATTGCTCGAAGGATGCAACAAAACCAAGCTCAATATACTCACGGGGTGTATCATCCAGTGAAATTGTCACGGAGCGCGCTGCATTGGGAGAAACAAATGTGCCGCTTCCCGTCACGGCGTAGATCAGTCCTTTTAGCTCGCACAATTTATAAGCACGCGTGACGGTAGTGAAATTGATATCTAAGAAATCGGCAAGTTCACGCTGCGGCGGGAGCTTTGTTCCCGCCGCCAGCAAACCATTTGCAATATCATGCTCAAGCAATGACGCAAGAGAAAGGTACACCGGCCGCTTCAAAGATTGCTTGTCAGGCTTCCACGACATCGGGTAGTCAACAAAAGAGTTTATTGGCATAGCACGCCTCCATCAAAATTGTAATCCATACAATTATATCGTTGATTGTATGGATTTTCAATAGTACAATTATAAAATATTGGAGGTGTAATCGAATATGGCTTCGAAAAACAAAATAGTAAAGGCATTTCATACAGCCTTGCCCTATACTATTCCAATCTTTGCGGGCTTCGTATTTTTAGGGATTGCTTATGGGATTTACATGAATACATCGGGTTTTAGTGCGGTTTATCCCATCGTCATGAGCGCGACCATCTTTGCGGGCTCTATGGAATTTGTTGCAGTAAATCTGCTGCTTGGCGCATTTGATCCTATACGTGCGTTTGCCCTCACTCTAATGGTAAACGCTCGCCATTTATTTTATGGGATTTCCATGCTGGATAAATACAAAGGAACTGGCCGCAAGAAGCATTATTTGATTTTCGGTATGTGCGATGAATCTTTTTCAATTAACTGCACGGCGGATATTCCTGCGGACGTGGACAAGGGTTGGTTTATGTTCTTCGTCACCTTGCTCAATCACTCGTATTGGGTATGCGGTGCGGCCATTGGCGGTCTCCTGGGTTCTTTGGTGCAATTCAATACCAAAGGTCTTGAGTTTGTCATGACTGCGCTTTTCGTGGTGATATTCTTGGAACAATGGATGAAGGAAAAGAGGCATTATAGCGCTTTGTTGGGGTTGGGAATTTCGTCGTTATGCCTTATTTTCTTTGGCGGCGAGAGCTTTATTATTCCAGCTATGCTCATTATTCTGGTCTGCCTAATGGCGATGAAAAAGCCACTGGAGAAAGCGGAGGCATGCGTATGACCATGACCTTGATCCAGCAACTGATCACCATAGGCATGGTGATATTGGGTACTGTTGCAACCCGGTTTCTGCCCTTCCTCGTATTTCCTGCAGATAAACCGACGCCAAAATACATCCGGTACCTCGGAAAAATGCTGCCTTCGGCAGCATTGGGACTATTGGTCATCTATTGCTTTAAGGATGTAAGCATACTTGACGGAACACACGGCATACCTGAGTTAATTTCCGTAGCAGCGATCGTCGCTCTGCATATATGGAAAAGGCAGATGTTGGTTTCTATTGCTGGCGGAACGATCATCTACATGCTTTTAGTTCAGTTCATATTCTGAAAGGAGACAAATATGGAGAACAGGATCAAAAAATTGTTTACTTGCACGATTGTATCTTTCGCCTTGATAATTGCAGTTTGGCTTGTAATCTGCTTGGAAATAGGCGTTAATAGCAAGTACGGCTCTATTTTGGGTGCTGTTTCATTAATTCCTTGTGCTTGTTACGTGGTTTGTGGAACAAAATCACTTGATGTATTAGGCATTAAAAATTTCTATTCTATACTTTAATCGTAGCATGCAACTCATGACACACACAAACTAGGAGTTGATTTATATAAAAAAGCTTAACCCCGAACACATAAAGGCTATTCTGAATTTAATTAATCAAGACCCTTACTTCAAGCTCTTATCAATGGACATCTGCAAGCTGGATTTTGGATATTGCAGAGTCGAGGTGAATTTGGATACAAAACACCTTAATCCTTTTGGGGGGATTCATGGTGGAGTGTACGCTTCGATAATTGATACTGCCGCCTACTGGGCAGTTTATTGTGAGCTTGAAGAAGATGCTGGCTTGATTTCTCTTGATCTTAAAGTAGATAATCTGTCTACCGCCAAAGAAGGTAAGCTGATAGTTGAAGGAAGACAGATAAAAGTCGGGCGAAGTATTTGTTTGTCGGAAGCGACAGTTACAGATACGCAGGGAAAGCTTCTGGCACATGGTACATCCAAGCAGATGGTAACCCAAGGACTTCAGTCAATAGACCAGGCCGTTGTAGCGATGGGACATCAAGCGCTACCTCCGAAATTTTTAGAGGGGGATAGCTAACCGTGAACATAACATGAAGCTGATAAATTCCAATTTGTCATTCCCGTAAAGGTTATAACAAATTTCACTAACAAACAATACCTCCATATTACTTGTGCGCAAACAAACGGATAGCGAAAAAAGCGCCCTGCTCATTTTTCAAAAATAGGCAGGGGTGTTTTTCCATTATGGATTGTGTCTTAACTAAATGACATTGGGCCTGGATAGGCCTCTTTTTTGTACTTGTCTGATCCATGATGTTTGAAGTCGAATATGATAGCAAAATAATGGAAACTAATTCTACTTATTCCCCATATCCGATGGTATAATATACCATGTAAACAAAAATATGGGTATTACCCGCCTGGGAGGTAGTTGACGTGAAGGTGAAAAAAGCTGTTATTCCCGCCGCGGGGCTTGGGACCAGGTTCTTGCCGGCCACCAAAGCCCAACCTAAAGAAATGCTTCCTATCGTAGATAAACCTACGATTCAATATATTGTCGAAGAAGCCATACAGTCAGGTATCGAAGATATCATCATTGTCACAGGGAGAGGCAAGACCGCGATCGAGGACCATTTTGACAGATCCTACGAATTAGAAGCGGCCCTCGATGCCAAAGGAAAAACTGAGCTGCTGGATCAGGTGAAGTATATTTCCAATCTTGCCTATATTCACTATGTCCGTCAGAAAGAAGTCAGAGGACTTGGACACGCCGTCTGGTGCGCGAGAAAATTTATTGGCGGCGAGCCGTTTGCCGTTTTGCTGGGCGATGATGTGGTCGTTTCGGAAAAACCCTGTCTGCGGCAATTGATCGGAGTCTTCGAGGAATACCTGGCTCCGGTTGTAGGGATACAGGAAGTCAGGCGGCAGGATGTATCCAAGTACGGTATTGTGAAAACCGGCGCCATTATGAAAGAGGGGGTTTTTGTGGTTGAGGATATGGTGGAAAAACCTGATCCCCAGGCGGCCCCGTCCAACCTGGCCATCATGGGCAGGTATATTCTGACGCCGGAGATCTTTAAGATCCTGGAGAGGTTCCCGCCGGGGCCCCAAGGTGAAATTGAACTTACCGACGCTTTGCAAAGGCTCAGTCAGCAGCAAAAAATCATGGCTTTTGTCTTTAACGGGGTCCGCTATGATGTTGGGGATAAATTCGGGTATATCAGGGCGGTTGTGGAGTTTGCGCTCAGGAGAGATGATCTGCGTGAGAAAATGATCGAGTATTTGCAGGACGCTCACAGTCAGTTTTAACTATTGCAAATATTATGAAAAAACAAACAGGAAATAGCAGAATAACGTAGAAATATAAACTAGAACGAGGGAAGGGTAAAACATGAAATGTCTTATTCTTGCCGGAGGGTCGGGAACCAGGCTTTGGCCCTTAAGCAGAGCCGGTTTCCCCAAGCAATTTCTTAAGCTCAAGAATAAAGAAAAATCACTTTTTCAGATGACTTTTGAACGATGCCGGCAATTATCACAGGATACCGATATCTTTATCGTTACAAACGAACGGTATAAGTATCTTATCGCCGCGCAAGCCGGGGAATTGGGCTATCAGTTAAAGATGGAACAAGTGTTTGCCGAGCCGGCTGAAAAGAACACCCTTCCCGCTATCTGTTATGGACTAAACAAGATACGGAAAAATGGCGATGACCTGGTGGGGGTGTTTCTATCAAATCAAATAACGGAATATAAAGAAAATCTAGTAGATATTATTGATCGCGTATTGGTCTTGACAAATGATAATCTGATAACTTTTGGCATCACTCCCGCAAAGCCTCATAAAGAAAAGCCCGATTATTTGACCGCGCAGCAGTATGTTAAAGAAGGATATTTCCGGAACAGCGGTATGCTTTTATTTAGAACGGACCTTTTTATGGAGGAACTGAGTATTTATTGTCCGGAAGTCTATGAAATATTTGAGCATGATAATATTGAACAGCATTACCAAAGAACGCCGAGCATTTCCGTTGATAAGGGCCTGATGGAAAAATCAAAAAGGACCGCTGTAGTGCCGCTGGATAGCAAATGGACTGATCTGAGCAATTTTGATGACTTCTACGATGAGTTTGTTACCGATGAGAAGGGCAATATCAAGTTTAACAAAGATATCCTCATAAATTCTTCCAATAACCTTCTTTACACAAATAAAACGGTTGTTATAATTGACGTGGATGATCTTATTGTCGTGGATGACAATGATGCGCTGTTATTATGTAAAAAAGGACAGTCGCAAAAAGTTAAAGAGGTGGTGGAACGGCTCAGGATCAACGCCGACTCCCGGCTTGATTCCAATATGACCGGGTATAGGCCCTGGGGTTCGTATACGGTGCTGGAAGAGGGGGAATTTTATAAAGTAAAAAGGATCACCGTCCTGCCCGGCCAAGAATTAAGCTATCAATTGCATTATCACCGCAGCGAGCACTGGGTCGTAGTCAGGGGCAGCGCAACCGTGACAATAGACGGTCAGGAACGATTCATCAGATGCGGCGAATGTGCGTTTATTAAATGTGGCGTTAAGCACAGGCTAAAAAACCCCGGTAAAGTTTTGTTGGAAGTTATAGAGGTGCAGTTAGGTGAATATCTTGAGGAAGATGATATTATCAGGTTCATAGACGGGTATGGCCGGGTTAACAAATAATTTTAAAGAGGATGAGGCTTTCATGATATCTTATTTTTACAATGTGAAATACAGTAAGGAATATCTCGAAATAATGACCGTAATGAAAAATTCTCTAACCAGGGATGTCGGCGATTTGGAAAAAAAATTACACGCTCTCATAGAAATCAGCGAAAAAAAAACATATACCAATATGAATCAGATATTAAATGAAATCGAAGAACTGAAAGAGCAGATCATCGAGAAGCAGAACCAGATTTATAAAATTGAAGTGCTTTTGGAAGCCAAGGAAAACCGTTCTTACTGATTTGGGGTGTTTTCAGTGGAGCAGGAGGATAAGAATTTCCGCCAAAAAGAAATCAATAGAAGAATAGATTCCCGGCTCGTTCTGCTGGAAAAAGCGGTCAAGGAGTTGGAACAGAAGATTTTGGAGCGGAAGATCCCGGAACAGGAGATCCCGGAGCATAATTGGATCATTGACAAGCTGGTTATCGAAAATCTTAATACCGATAAGGTTGACTTTAATATAGCGGGTATTGATGTGGAAGAATTAAGCGGTATGTTGAGCATCGGTTTGAATTATAGCGGCAGGCCGCCGGAAGAGAAAAAAAACGGCAAGAAAGAAGAAAAGAAAGAAGAGGAAAAAGAAGTTCCGTCCGCCAAGCCCCCGGCAACTGCTGTCAGGAAAGGGAAAACGCCTCCCCGGACCAACTGCCCGGTATTTAGTAAACCTGTTATAAAGTTCACTTATCTATCCGGGCGGGGAAAAAATAATTATTGAAATAATTATCAGGGAAAGGCTGCGGTCATTACGCGGCCTTTTTTGGTTCTAGGGGCCCTTTATCCTTCATAAGCTTACAGGAGAATGCTGCCATACGGCACGTTGCCTGGGAGAGAAGTATGATTAACGGTATCTGGCTTTTGATGATCCTGATGGGTATCCTTCTGGCAGGTTGGCAGGGAAAACCCGAGGTAGTGACCCAGGCGGCCTTTCAGGCTGCCCAGGCTGCCGTTGTATATTCTCTGGAACTGATCGGGGTGATGAGCTTTTGGCTGGGTATGATGAAGATAGCTGAGGAGGCGGGCTTGGTAAATGCCTTAGTTAAGCTCCTCAAGCCGCTGACACGGTTATTGTTTCCTTCGGTCCCTGCCGGCCACCCCGCGATGGGCTCTATTCTGATGAATTTAAGCGCCAATATATTGGGGCTGGGGAATGCGGCTACGCCCTTTGGGCTAAAGGCCATGCAGGAACTGCAGGATCTCAATGGAACAAAGGACACCGCCACAGACGCCATGTGTACTTTTTTGGCGCTCAATACCGCCTGTATCACCCTTATGCCGACGATGATCATAGGGATAAGATTGAGCGCCGGATCAGCCGACCCCACGGAAATTGTGGGTACGACCCTGTTTGCCACTGCCCTGGGGATGGGAATGGCGGTCACGGCGGATAACATCTTGCGCCGTATTTACCGGGGACGTAAATATGGATAAGATTTTGTACGAATTTTCGCGCTGGGCTATCCCGCTTTTCCTTTTTTGTATCCCGTTGTATGCGTTTTTACGGGGTGTGAAGGTCTATGAATGTTTTATCAAAGGAGCCGAGGAAGGGTTTGGGGTCGCAGTGCGGATCATTCCTTATTTGGTGGCGATGATGATGGCGGTGGGGATCTTCCGGCAGGCCGGGGTAATGGAGCTGATAGCCCGGCATAGCGGAAACCTTTTTCAATGGCTGCATATCCCGCCTGATATAATTCCCTTGGCTCTGATGCGGCCTTTTTCCGGAGGTGGGGCGTTAGGGATCGCGGCGGAACTGATTAAATCTTACGGCCCGGATTCCCTGATCGGCCGGTTAGCTTCCACGATGCAAGGCAGTACGGATACGACTTTTTTCGTTTTGACTGTCTATTTTGGTTCGATCGGGGTGAGGAAATACCGGTATTCCCTGGCGGTAGGACTGCTGGCTGATTTGACCACCCTCATGGCTTCAGTATATATTGTAAATAAAATATTTTTGGCCTGAAACCATTATCCGGTTTGACAAGACCGGGTATTTTTGCCAGTATTAAGTTGGTAAGATCAAACCGGGTGAGGGAGAAGGATGATGGAAAGGCTGCAGAAATACCTGGCCAGGGCGGGGATCGCTTCCCGCCGCAGGGCAGAGGAAATGATAGAACAAGGTTTTGTACAAGTGAACGGGAGTACCGTTACTGAAATGGGAGTGAAGATTGAGCCGGGCCAAGACCATGTCACGGTAAATGGGCAGGAGGTCCGTTTACGGGAGGAGCCGGTTTATTTTTTATTCAATAAACCGCGGCGGGTCATGACCACCTTGCACGACCCGGAACAACGGGCTAAAATCAGCGATTACCTTCAGGGGATCAAGACGCGTGTTTACCCGGTGGGACGTCTGGATTACCTTACGGAAGGGCTGCTTATCCTGACTAACGACGGGGAACTGGCCTACCGGCTGACCCATCCCAAGTATAAAGTAAAAAAAACATATCGCACAAAAGTGGCTGGGGTTGTAGAAGAAAGGTTTCTCCAGAGGCTGCAAAAGGGGGTGCGCCTGGAGGATGGATTTACTGCTCCCGCCGGAGCTAAAAAAATCGAAACAGGACAGGATTATACGGTCCTGGAGATTACAATACATGAGGGACGCAACCGCCAGGTGCGCCGGATGTGTGAAGCGATTGGGCATCCTGTTATCAGTCTAAAGCGGACCAAATTTGGGCCGCTTGTGCTGGACGGGCTTCCCGGCGGCCATTACCGGGCTTTGCAGCCGCCGGAGATCCTGGCGCTAAAGAAGGCGTGTCAGTTGGATTAGTAAAACCTCATCCTGGTTAAGATAATCAGTAAAGGTTTCGAGACGGGGTTTTACGATGCGCAGAAGAAGACAACAGGCCAACGTGACGGATCTGAATATTTTTCAATTTATCTGTTTGTTATTAGTCCTGCTCATTACGGTACAGGCTGTTTTGTTCTATCTGCCGTCCGTTGCCTCTGTTCTCAATACAGCCCTTCGCTTGGAAGGGAAGCCGCTGCAAAGCGAAGAACTGGCCCGGTATGCCGGTGATATTGCCGCAACTCCCTGGGCTTGTATTACTCTTAAACTTCTTGGCCCCATCAGCCAACCGGAGATCAAAATAATGGTAGACGGTCAAGAGGTGGCGGACTTTCTCCATAATGAGGTGACGATTGCTGTCCGGCAGGGCAGTTTGATTTCTGTAAAGGACCTTAAACCCCTAAAGAGTGCGACGACGGTCATCATTAGTAAAAAGACTTCTAACATTGCGGAGCCGGCCCTCAACAGTAAAGTAAGCGGGACAAACGATCTGATGTTTGGCCCTGTTATCATTAAATAGCTACATTTGACGATACCATGATATAATGAAGCCAAGAGATCTGCCGAAGATAATAATGAGTCAGGAGATGGTCGGATGTGATATACGGTTCGAAAAAAATAGCCTCTGCCGCGGTAAAAATGGCTCTTACGGAAAGCAGAGAAGAAGAAATGGAATTGAAACATAAATATGCGGATATTGGCATTAAGACAGTAGCAGTGGACATCGGGGGGGAATATATTACTTCTGTTAAAAAGATTGTAGAAAGAGCAATAGTTTCAGCCAAGCGGGAAAATGTTATCAAAGATAATCACTATGACGAAGGGGCCGTAGCGGGGGCTGCCCGCGAAGCTCTGTCGCAGATCATGCCTAAGGCCGTAGGATTTAATGTTGGAGGAAAAATAGGGATCGCCAGGCAAAACGACCATATCACCGTAGCCGTATTTTTAGGGATCGGCCTCATCCACCTGGATGAAGTGGCTATTGGAATGAGCCACCGCGCCTCGCCCTATACGGAGTAAAGATATGATGAGAGTATTTGGTATTCGTGGAGCAACTTCGGTGGAAAAAAATACCCCGGAAAATATTTTAGCGGGAACGCAGGAATTGTTAACGGCGCTGATAGAGGCCAACCAGATCCGGCAGGAAAATGTGGTGAGCATGATTTTTACTTCAACCCCGGACCTGACAGCAGAATTTCCCGCTAAAGCCTGCAGAATGATGGGTTGGCACAACGTCCCGCTTCTGGACGCGGTAGAGATCAATGTTCCGCATGGTCTGCCCTGTTGTATCAGAGTATTGATCCATGCCTATCTGGAAAAAGACCATGTCGTAAAGCCTATTTATCTCCACCAGGCCGTAAAACTGCGTCCGGATCTAGCTAAAATATAGTATCTTCAGGCTATGACGCATAAGAAGGGGATGAGTTCTATACAGATTGCCATTGATGGACCTGCCGGATCAGGTAAAAGTACTATTGCGAAAATACTGGCCGATCACTTAGGTTTTATCTATATCGACACAGGCGCGATGTATCGGGCTGTTACTTTACTGTCCGGCGAAACCGGTATCCCGTATGATGATGAAGAAAAATTGACCTCCTTAGCGGCGCAGGCCCATCTCCAGTTGGTCCGTTCAACGGATGGAAAGCAGACCGTCCTGTGTAACGGCAGGGATGTTACCGCAGAGATCAGATCGCCTGTCGTAAATAAAAACGTTTCTTTGGTAGCCAGCTTGGCCGGCGTTCGGAAGGAATTGGTTAAAAAACAGCAAGAATTAGCGGCGGACCAGGATGTCGTCATGGATGGAAGAGATATTGGCGCCGTCGTTTTACCGAAAGCCCAATGCAAGATTTATCTGACAGCCTCCATAGAGGAAAGGGCCCGCAGAAGGCGCCTGGAATTATCAGAAAAAGGGTATCAGGCGGACTATGAAACCATCAGACAGGAACTCCAAGAACGGGATTGGCTGGATCAGCACAGAGCCGCAGATCCCTTATATCCTTCGCCGGAGGCCGTTATCATAGATACGACGGACATGAACCACCGGGAAGTAGTGGAAGAGATCCTCCAAATCTACCGGCGGAAAAAAGATAAAACCTAAAAGAAGAGAAAAACAAAAAAAGGAGAAACACGGATGCTATATAGATTAGCCCGGTTCATTATCAGCTTATTTCTTAGCCTCTTTAACCGCTGGGACGTGGAGGGCATAGAAAATCTGCCGGCCCGGGGGCCGGTGGTTTTAGTCGCCAATCATGTCAGCTTATGGGATCCTGTTGTATTAGGATGTTCCATTAGGAGCCGTATTGTCCATTATATGGCGAAAGAGGATTTATTTAAAATACCGGTTTTCGGATCTATTCTCCCGCATTTGCAATGTTTCCCGGTAAAACGGGGCAAAATTGACCGCAATGCCTTGCGCACCGCCGCCGGGTATCTGGAAAGCGGAGAGATATTAGGTCTTTTCCCCGAGGGCAGCCGGGGCAAAAACAATGAACTTTTACCGTTTCAGCCGGGAGCCGCCTTGTTTGCTCTTCGTTCGGGAGCGCCTATCGTGCCTGTGGGACTGACCGGGACAAAGACAGCCTTTCCGTGTACTATACGGGGAAGGATCCGGGTACGGTTTGGTCAGCCCTTAACTTTCCAGGAATTATACGGCCAAAAACTAAGGGAAGAGGAACTGGAGAACGTAATGGCAAAGGTAAAAGCCGTAATTCAGGATCTTCTGCAAAACAAATAAATAATCCCCTGGTATCTTTTTGAAAGGGATTGCATAACTGAAGGACTATATGGTATAAATAAGTGACCGTTTCTTTATTGGTGGTGTAAAAATTGTACATCCTTTTAGCCGAAAAAGCCGGTTTTTGTTTTGGGGTGAAACGTGCGATCCAAATGGCTGAAGAAGCTGTCCGGCAAAAAGCTGTGCTCTGCAGAGGACCTTTGATTCATAACCCCAAAGAGGTTAAAAGGCTTGAGAGCTTGGGAATAAAGACTATTGAAGGAGATATCGGACCTGACCAAGAGGGTATTGTCTTGATTAGGACCCACGGAGCGGCACCCGATGAATTTCTTGCTATGCAAGCACAAAAGCGGGAAGTTCTGGATGCCACTTGTCCGTTTGTGCAAAAAGCGCAAAAATTGGCGCAAGAAGCCCATCAGGCCGGTTATCAAGTGATTATTCTGGGCGATCCGGACCATGTGGAAGTGCAGGGGATCAGAGCCTGGACCGGTCATTCGGCGCAAGTCGTTTCCTCGCTCGAAGATTTAGAAGCTGTTGTTCTGCAGGAAAAAGTAGCTGTCTTAGCCCAAACTACCGAACGGGAAGAAAAATTTGCTGAAGTGGTGCGGTTTTTAAAAGACAAGGTTCTTGAGCTTAAAGTCTTATCGACAATTTGTTCCGCAACCATGGAAAGACAAAAAGCGGCCGGCGACTTGGCCCAAAAAACTGACCTCATGATCGTGATCGGTGGTAAAAACAGCTCCAACACGGTTAAATTATGGCAGGTCTGCCAGAAGTACAACCCGCACAGTTATTTGATTGAGGAAGGTAAAGATCTCGACCGCCAATGGTTTAAAGATAGACAAACTATAGGTGTTACAGCGGGCGCCTCAACTCCCGCTTGGATTATCAAGGAGGTTTTAGACAAAATGGAAGCGTTCAAGGAACAGACTACCGGAGAACAAACTACTGAGGAGCAAATTACCGGAGAACAGACTACTCAGGAACAAATTATCGGGGAACAAACTACTGAGGAACAAATTACCGGGGAACAAACTACTGAGGAACAAATTACTCAGGAGCAAATTACCGGGGAACAAATTACTGAGGAGCAGCTTGATATTCATAATTATCAGCCTGGAGAGGTCATACGCGGCAAGGTCGTCAAAATAGCGGGCGACGAAGTATTAGTGGACATCGGCGCGAAGTCGGAAGGGATTATTCCTATCGAAGAGTTGAACTATCGGCGTATAGATCCCCGGGAAGCGGTAGAGCTTGACCAGGAAATCATGGTGGAGATCATCAAGGAAGACAAAGAAGGAAATATTATTTTGTCCAGGAAAAATGCGCTGACTGAAGAGTCCCTGGCAAAACTGGAAGAAGCTCAGAAAAACGGGAGTATCTTAGAGGCTGTGGTGATTGAAGCGGTAAAAGGCGGGCTGCTCGTCGATGTGGGCGTACGGGGGTTTGTTCCCGCATCTCAAATCGGCAGAGGGTTTATCGAGGATTTAAGTCAATTTCTGCACCAGGAATTGAGGCTCAAGGTGCTGGAAATAGATCGTGATAATAAAAAAGCCGTCTTATCTCAAAGAGCGGTTTTGGAAGAGGAAGCGCGGCAAAAGAAAGAGGCTCTCTGGGAAAGCCTGCAGGAAGGCGAAATCCGTCCCGGTACTGTGAAACGTTTAGCGGCGTTTGGCGCCTTTGTAGATATTGGCGGGATGGACGGTCTGTTGCATGTATCCGAAATGGGCTGGGGACGCATTAATAATCCGGCTGACGTGGTTAAAGAAGGCGACGAAATAGAAGTTGAAATCATTAAAATAGACCGGGCCAAGGAAAAAATATCGCTCAGTTTAAAAAAATTGATCGTAAACCCGTGGGATTTAGCTATGGGAAAATACCGGACAGGTATGATCGTTGACGGGAAGGTGGCCCGAATAGCCCCCTTTGGCGCTTTTATTGAGTTAGAGCCCGGAGTAGAGGGTTTAGTTCATATTTCTCAGTTAGCCTCCAAACGGGTGAGTAAGGTTGAGGATGTTTTGAACGCCGGACAAAAGGTGAGCGCTAAAATTATGGAGATTGATCCTGAGAAAAAAAGGATCGGCTTGAGTATTAAAGAAATCGAAACGGATGCGGAGAAAAATGAATACGCAACATATCTTGAGCAACAGGACCAACGAGATACAGTAACCATTGGCGAAGCTATTAAGAATAGCTTGGATGCATAAAAACTGGCCCCAGGGCCAGTTTTTTTTCTGAAGTGAATACATGGATGCTTGTGGTAATGTGAACCGCAGTAATTGTACGGGGGTGTAAATTATGGATCAAAAACGCGCAGAACGAAAGTATGCGCATCTTGATTACGCTGTGGCGATGGAAGGCGGACCCCGCAGCAGCGGTTGGGATGATATCCAACTGGTTCATCAAGCCCTCCTTGAGTACGATAAAAGTGAAATAGATACTCATTTGGAGCTATTTGAGAAAAAATTAACAATGCCGGTTGTCATCAATGCTATCACCGGAGGCGCCCCGGGACTGGAAAAAATCAATGGCGCTTTAGCAAGGATGGCGGCTAAATTTGGACTTGGCTTGGCTGTCGGCTCGCAAACTGCGGGAATACGGGATAAAAAAGTTAGACCCACCTATGAAATTGTCCGCCGGATCAATCCGGAGGGACTCATTATGGCTAATGTGAGCGCCCAGGTATCGCCGGATGACGCTTGCGAGGCCGTTGAAATGATTCAGGCCGACGTCTTGCAGCTTCATTTAAACGGGGTACAGGAACTTATTATGGCCGAAGGGGACCGCAAATTCCGCGGGGCAGCGGAAAATATCTTAAACATTGTGGAAAAGGTTAGTGTTCCCGTTATGGTAAAAGAAGTTGGGTTTGGAATTTCCCAGGAAGCCGCCCTTCGTTTATCGCGCCTGGGAATCAAAGCTCTGGATATCAGCGGCGCTGGCGGGACTAATTTTGCCGATATCGAACTAGCCAGAAACCCCAAGAAAAACCTGGAATTCCTGAGATATTGGGGGATACCGGCGGCCAGCTCCCTGTTGGAAGTAAAAAAGTTGGGATTGCCGGTAACTTTAATGGCTTCCGGCGGCATTACCGGCTCTTTAGAGATCATCAAAGCCCTGGCGCTTGGCGCTGACGTGGCGGGGATCGCAGGGTCGTTTCTCAAGACCCTCGTTAAAGAAGGAGAAGAAGCCTTGGACTGTAAGATTCAAAATATGCAGGAAGAGCTTAAAATTCTGATGTTAATATCAGGAGCGCAAACTATCCGTGATATCAAGAAACTGCCGCTGGTTATTCTCGGCCAGACAAGAAAATGGTGTGAACAAAGAGGGGTCAGTATTAGCGGATATTCCTGTCGTCATATATGACGGGTTTATTATTATAAAACATCAAAATATCAAGGCTAGCTGGAGGTGATAATATGAACAAGGAGAAGAAGATCGAAGTTAACACGAAAGGTTGCAAGGCTTGTGGTATTTGTTACGCACTCTGCCCACAGGGTGTTCTGGATAAAGATCACATGGGAAAAGTCGTTGTGAAAAACCCTGACGCTTGCACCCAATGCCGGATCTGTGAAGATCACTGCCCAGATTATTGTATTAAGATAGGAGGTTAAGATCTTGAAGAGGGAAAAGAAAGTACAATTGTTGCAGGGAAATCAGGCTTGCAGCATTGCCGCGATTGATGCGGGAGTCCGTTTTTATGCCGGATACCCCATTACTCCATCCACGGAAATCGCTGAATTTATGGCGGAAGAACTGCCTAAAGTAGGCGGCAAGTTTATTCAAATGGAAGACGAAATAGCCGGTATGAGCGCCGTTTTAGGCGCGGCTTTGACCGGTACTAAAGTTATCACCGCTACGAGTGGACCAGGGTTTTCCTTAAAACAGGAAGCCATAGGGTTTGCAGCAATCGCTGAAATACCCTGCGTTATTGTTGATGTTCAGCGTATGGGCCCCAGCACCGGCGGGCCGACCTCCGTTGCCCAGGGCGATGTAATGCAAGCCCGGTGGGGCACTCATGGCGATCACCCGGTATTTGCCTTTTCACCTGCTTCCGTTTTAGAATCCTATGAACTGACTATCCAGGCCTTTAATTTCTCCGAAAAATACCGCGTGCCGGTCGTTATCCTTTTAGACGAGATTGTCGGCCACATGAGGGAAAGCGTTACCCTGCCGGACCCGGATGAGCTTACTATTGTGGACCGTAAGCGTCCGACAGTATCCCCCGCTGATTACGCGCCCTATCAGCCCGAACAAGACGGGATCCCTACCATGGCTGATTTCGGCACAGGGTATCATTGGCATGTCACCGGTTTAGTCCACGGCGAAAATGGAGCCGCCACAGGTAATCCCGAGGTGATCGACCGTCAACTGACCAGGATTTTTGACAAAATGGAAAAATATAAAGACGAGGTCAATCTCTATAAAACACAAGCGGCTGACGACGCCGAATACCTGCTGGTTTCTTTTGGCTGTACCGCCCGCTCTGCCGCTGAAGCTGTCGCGGAACTGCGTCAAATGGGAATCAAGGCTGGATTATTGCAGTTGCAAACTATTTGGCCTTTCCCGGAAAAAACCATTAGCGAATACACTACCGGCAAAAAGTGCGTGATCGTGCCTGAACTCAATATGGGGCAGGTACGGGGCGAAATCCAGAAATATATCGACAAAGGGATACCCCTTTACGGAATCAATAAAATCAACGGAGAACCCATTACGCCTCAGGAAATCATAAATAAGGTCAAGGAGGTGGCAAAATAATGCTGAAAGATATCGAGAAATTAATGCGGGTAAAGCGTTTGCCACATATCTGGTGTCCTGGGTGTGGCAACGGGATCGTCATGAAAGCGATGTTAGAAGCCATTAACGATAAGGGGCTTGATCCTGACAAAACCGTAGTGGTTTCAGGAATAGGCTGCTCTTCAAGGGCTACCGGCTACATGAATTTTGATACCTTGCACACTATGCACGGACGGGCTTTGGCTTTTGCAACCGGCGTAAAATTAGCCAAACCTGAGTTGAATGTATTTGTCGTAACCGGTGACGGCGACGGTTCGGCCATCGGCGGCAACCACTTTATCCATGCGGCCCGCCGCAATATCGACCTGAACGTCATTATGTTTAACAATAACATTTATGGCATGACCGGCGGACAATATTCGCCCCTGACTCCCCAGGGAAGATTTGCGACTACGGCTCCCTACGGCAACCTGGAACGGCCTTTCGATATCTGCAAGCTGGCCCAAGGCTCTGGGGCCACTTACGTTGGAAGGAGTACGGTCTTCCATACCAAACTTCTCACCGACGTTATAAAAGCGGCTATTGATAACAAAGGTTTTTCTTTTGTGGAAGCAGTTTCTATCTGCCCCATCTCCTATGGCCGGAGAAACAAACTGGGCGCAGCCCCGCAAATGATGAAATGGCTCAAGGAAAATACGGTCAATGTTAAGGCCGCCGAAAAACTGGGGGCCGAAAAAACCGCCGGGAAAATCATTATCGGCGAACTGTATCATGAAGCGGGAACATTGGAATACACCGAATTATATGACCGGTTGATAACCCGTGTCGAAGAAGGAGGCCGCTGAATATGGCTGAAAAATATGATATCCGTTTAAGTGGCACAGGCGGACAGGGCTTAATTCTCGCCGGAATTATTTTAGCGGACGCCGCCATTTTGGACGGCAAATCCGCAGTGCAGACGCAAAGCTACGGTCCGGAAGCCCGTGGCGGAGCCAGTAAAGCCGAAGTAATCATTAGCGACGGTCAAATACTATATCCCAAAGTAATTCAGCCCAAGTACCTTTTATTAATGTCCCAGGAAGCCGCCAGGCTTTACGCAAAAAATATCAACCCTGCCGGGACAGTGATAATTGATACAACGATGGTTTCAGACATACCGGCGATCAATGCCAAGACGGTCGAGATCCCCATCACCGAATTAGCGCGGGAAGAGATAGGCAATGAATTGACCGCTAATATGTTGGCTATTGGCGCCATAGCGGCCGCCGGCAACATTGTAACCAAGGAATCGTTGGAAAAGATTATTTCCAAACGTTTAGCTAAGGTAGCCGCTTTAAATATCAAGGCCATGAACCTTGGCTGGGAATTAGCCTCCAAGAACTGATTGACAAATAACTTATTCCGGTACTATTTTATATATAGGAACTCCCCTTCCCCAAAGGGAAGGGGAGTTCCTATAGTGCGCCCGGCATGGGCGCAG
>DHRG01000050.1 GCA_002408285.1 Peptococcaceae bacterium UBA5318
TTTTTATGCGCCCCGACCTTTCGGCAGGTCTTTTCAGATTATATCTATCTGCTCCCCGAAGGACATCCGAGCAGGCGAAAAATCGAGGTAATGTTTAAAAAGAACGGCATTCGGAAGCATCGCATATGGCGCAGGAAAACTAAAAAGGAGTCCCGGCATTACATCGAAACTGGCGTCTGGGGCAGCTATGAAACGGCGGGAATCAAGGACAAAACGCTAAACGGCAAACCGGTTCCGCTGTTCGAGGACACGGAGTTAAAGGAGAGTACCGACAGCTTCTGCCTTGAACGGCACATGGACATAGCCGGGAAAAAGTTTCGGGTAAGCTCGGTTTTCCCGAAAACGGCAGCAAAAACACCCACAGACAAACTCCTCACCCTTATCGACAAGGAGCTTGAAATATGAGCGATTTTCTTACGAAATTTAGTAGACTTCCGGCAAACTCTTCGGTATGCTTGGGATTGCGGAGAAATCCGCAGTCCCAGCATTCCGTATCGGTTTGCCAAACGAAAAAGAGGTTATTATGACACAGGCAAACCAAAAATACACAATACTCTACGGCAGACTGAGCCAGGAGGATGAGCGCGACGGCGAGTCCAACAGCATTCAGAATCAAAGACTGATGCTGGAGAAATACGCCGCCGACAACGGCTTTGAGAATATTCTCTTCCCTTCTGACGATGGTTACAGCGGCACAAACTTCAACCGACCGTCATGGAAAGAGCTGATGAGGCTGGTGGAAAGCGATCAGGTGGCAACGATTATCGTCAAGGATATGTCCCGCCTCGGCAGGGATTACCTGCTGGTTGGGCAGTACACCGAGATGATATTTCCAAGCTACGGAGTACGCTTCATCGCCGTCAATAACAACGTGGACAGCTTATACGGCGACAACGATTTCACCCCGTTTGTAAACCTGTTCAATGATTTCTATGCCAAAGATACCAGCCGGAAAATCCGAGCCGTTGTAAAATCCAAGGCGGAACGAGGCGAGCGTGTAGGCACAAGAGCACCTTATGGCTACAAGAAGGATGAGGCTAACCCAAAAAGCAAAATCCTGACCAACGTGGATATTACAAGACCGTATGCGTGGAGCAGCGCAAGTATCGTCGATATTTTGGAAAATGAGGTTTATCTCGGACATACGATCAATCTGCAATACACAACGCTGTCCTACAAAAACAAGAAACGGATCGAGCGTCCCGAGTCAGAGCATCTGAGGTTTGAGAATACCCATGAACCGCTGATAACGAAGGAAATATGGGACATCGTGCAGGACATCCGTGAACACAAAAGGCGCAGGACAAACATGGAGGAACAGGATATGTTCTCTGGCTTGGTACGCTGCCTCGATTGCGGAGAGAAGATGACCCTGCATCGGGCGCACACCATTGCCGCCGTGAAAAACAACTTCATGTGCTCCACATACCGCAAACGCGGCAAAGAGAAATGCAGTTCTCACTACCTTCGGGAAGTCCATCTGGCGGCAATTGTGCTGGATGACTTGCTCAGAGTGACCCACTTCGCGCGGCAGCAGGAGGCGTTATTCATCCAGTACATCAACCGGAAAAACAACGCTGAAACCCGGCGTGAGATTGAGCGGCTGCAGAGGGAACAGGAATTAATGCGCCGGAGGGACACCGAACTGAGCAAACTGTTTAAGCGATTATATGAAGACAATGTGCTTGGCAAGGTAACCAACGAGCAGTTTCGGATGCTCTCAGAAGATTACAATACAGAGCAAAAAAGCCTTAAGGAGAGAATCCCTAAGACTGAGGAGCGCATCGAAGAACTGCAGGCTTCCATCTTAAATGTCACCCGATTTATTGATAAGGCAAGGCGGTACACTGAGATAACTGAACTCAGCGCTGAACTGCTGAACGTTTTTATCGAGAAGATTGAGGTAGGCGAAAGAGCCGAAAGATACTCAAGAACGGCGGAACAAGAAATCATAATTCACTATCGTGACATCGGCGTCGTCGGTGCATTCGCTGAAGAAGCCGAGAAAGTGGCCGAAATACGGCAAAGGCAGACAGCTTAATCTGCTGTCTGCCTCCACCAATACCCACGGTTCATAAATTGTCCCTATGGATATGCGCCTTAAAGTCGGTCCCTTTTTTATAACGCCTCAGTAGAAAAATTTCGATTGTAGAAATTTACCCTATAAAAAATTACTTCCCGGCAAAGACGACAAAGTTACTGACCAGTTTATTCACAAGAAATAATACAATTCCCACTACCGTTACGATGGGGAGTAAGATGATCAATACTAAAAACCCCAAGATCCGCCGCATCCCCTACACCCCCCTGTTTAAGTCTTGTATTATCATATTCTTATAACTTAACAAAGGTACATGAATCAACCGGTTTAAATTTTCCTGTCAAGTGTCATACCGTATTTCAAATTATTGAGGTAGGAAGAAATCTCCCCTATCACTTTTTCCGGCTCCTTGGGGATCACCGGCATATTTTTCTCGATGCGCTCAATCAGGGAACTGCCCACAATCACACCATCCGCCGTCTGCGCCACCCGACGGGCCATTTCCGGGGTAGAAACTCCGAAACCAACCGCCAGGGGTAATTCCGTGTAAGAACGTATTCCGGTCATAAACTCTTCTAAACTCTTCGGGAGTTCTCCCCGGCTGCCGGTTACCCCCAACACGGAAATACAATATAGAAAGCCCCGGGCAGCCGCTGCAATTCGCTCCAGCCGTTCTGCCGTCGTTGTGGGAGCCACAATAAATATAAGATCAAGGTTATAGGCGTCAGTATACTTTTTGAAAGCGCCCGCTTCTTCTAGCGGCAGATCCGGCACAATGATCCCATCCACTCCCGCCCGGGAGGCATCTGCTGCAAATTTTTCCAGTCCATAACAATAAATAGGGTTATAGTATGTCATCAGAATTTGTGGTATCTTGATTTGGGTCCGCAAGCGCGTCGCCAGATGGAAAATCTTCTCCAGCGTCACTCCCTGGGCCAGCGCCCGCTGGGAGGCTTTTTGGATGGTCGGCCCATCGGCGACGGGATCCGAATAGGGGACGCCCAACTCCAGAAGATCTGCACCCGCCTTCTCCAGGCTGCAGGCAAGTTTCTCCGTAAACTCTAAACTGGGGTCTCCGCAACTGATATAGGGAATCAAGGCTTTGTCACCGTTGGCTTTTAAGATTGCAAAGGTTTGTGAAATCCTGCTCACTGTCTTCACCTCCCAACACTTCACTAACGGTTTCCACATCCTTATCTCCCCGCCCGGAGATATTTACCACGATGATTTGCTCCGGGGTCAGTCCTGGGGCCACTTTCATACAACTGGCAACGGCATGGGCGCTTTCCAGGGCGGGAATAATGCCTTCCAGTTTTGACAACGCCTCAAAGGCTGCCAAGGCTTCTTGATCGGTAACGGCTGCATACTGGACACGGCCGCTGTCTTTTAGAAAACTATGCTCCGGCCCGACGCCGGGATAGTCGAGCCCGGCGGAAATGGAATGTGCCGGTTGAATCTGCCCGTTGACATCCTGTAATAGATAAGTCAAAGCCCCATGCAGGACGCCTTTACTCCCCTTAGACAGAGAAGCCGCATGCCGCCCAGTGGCTAAGCCATGGCCGGCCGCTTCAACGCCAATCATGCGCACCCCGGTATCCTGGATAAAAGGGTGAAAAAGTCCTATGGAGTTACTCCCTCCACCCACACAGGCGATTAAACAATCAGGCAGTCGGCCCTCCTGTGCTAAGATTTGCTGTTTTGTTTCTTCCCCAATAACGCTCTGCAAATCGCGTACCATCTGCGGATAAGGGTGCGGCCCCACCGCAGAGCCTATGATATAATGGCTGTCTTCCACCGTAGAAACCCAAAACCGCAGGGCTTCATTGGTCGCATCCTTTAATGTTTTAGTTCCCGAAGAAACCTTGATGACCTCCGCGCCTAAGAGCCTCATGCGAAAAACGTTGAGGGCCTGCCGCCGGGCGTCTTCCTCCCCCATAAAAACCGTGCATTTCATACCCAACAACGCAGCCGCAGTGGCTGTCGCCACCCCATGCTGGCCGGCCCCGGTTTCAGCAAGCAATTTTTTCTTGCCCATTCTCCGGGCTACTAGCGCCTGTCCCAGGCTATTGTTGATTTTATGAGAGCCGGTATGGTTCAGATCCTCCCGTTTTAAGTAAATGCGTGCCCCGCCCAGGGTTTCAGTCAGCCTTTGGGCGTAATATAAAGGCGAAGGCCTTCCCGCATAGTTTTGCAGATAATAGGCCAATTCTTCTTTGAATTCAGGCTCTTGGCTCACCTGGGCATATACCTTTTCCAATTCTTCCAGGGCGGGCATCAGTGTTTCCGGCACAAACTGACCGCCAAACCCGCCAAAATATCTCTGCTTATTCATTCCTTTGCCCCTTTCGCGCTTTTTGCATAAAACAGGTTAATCTTCTAAGATCTTTTATCCCCGGTTCCTTTTCCACCCCACTGCTGACATCAATCCCAAAGGGCTTGGCAATTTCGACGGCTATTTTCACGTTCTCCGGCGTGAGACCGCCGGCTATAATCACAGGCACACCGCCCCAAGCGCTTTGGGCAGTTATTTCCCAGGGGAAAGTCTTTCCCGTTCCGCCTCGCTGTCGCGGCACATAAGTATCCAGCAAAATTCTTTTGACCCCGCCATTTCTCACTAAAAGCTCCACACTATCCGTGCCGGGCCGTTCCCGGACGCGGATGGCCTTGATAACTTGATAATCCCGGAAATAACCGCAGTATTGAGGCGTTTCCTCTCCATGAAACTGCAGCCCGGTCAATCCGCAATATTCCGCAATTTCCGCAACCTGGGCACGCCCTTCATTAACAAACACCCCTATTTTTTCAATTCCTGCCGGCAGCGCCCGAATGATTTGCCTGGCGGTTTCCGGCGCTACTCTTCTTGGGCTGTTGGCAAATACCAGCCCAAGCGCATCTGCTCCGAGTGCCGCCGCGTCTAGGGCGTCTTTTTTATTGGTGATCCCACAAATCTTGATCCAGACCATCCACTCACCGCCCCGACAACTCCCGTACTTTTTCTTCCATCTTCAAACTGGTTATCAGAGCCTCACCCACCAAAATGCCATCTACACCCACCTCAGCCAGCAATGAAACATCCCGGGCGGTAAATATTCCGCTTTCGCTCACCACCCGGCACCCTTTTGGTACAAGACCTGCCAATTCAAGCGTGGTCTGTAAATCAACCTGGAAGGTCTGCAGATCCCGGTTGTTAATCCCCATAATTTCCGCGCCTGCAACAGACGCCCTGGCGATTTCCTCACGATTATGAACCTCGGTCAGAGCTTCCAATTCCAGCCTCCGGGCTATTTCCAGGAATGCGAACAGCTCCTGTTGTGTCAAAACCGCTGTAATCAGTAGAATGGCATCAGCTCCATGAGCTTTGGCTTCATAGATTTGATAAGGATCAATGATAAAATCTTTCCGTAACACAGGCAGCTTTACAGCTTCTTTTACTAATTGCAGATCCTCCAGACTGCCCTGAAAAAAGTGTTCATCAGTCAAAACCGAGATGGCCGCCGCTCCATTGGCTTCATAACAAGCCGCAGTCTGCAGGCAGTCGAGATTTTCGCGCAATACCCCCTTGGATGGGGAGGCCTTTTTTATTTCGGCAATCAGACCGACCCCGCTTTTTCCCAGGGCTTGTTTCATGCTCCGTTTTTTGGCGGTATAACAGCTCTCTTCCCAGGCGCTGACAGGCGCCTGCTCTTTGAGTAAGGCAACTTCGCGTTTCTTATACGCAATGATCTGCTCCAATATCAAGCCCTCATCACCTCCTGCCGCCGCACCTGGTTCGTCGCAGCGATCAGTTGATCCAGTTTTTCCATTGCCTTCCCGGAGTCGATGCTTTCCCGGGCAATTTGCATACCTTGCACAAGATTCCTGGCTAAGCCGTAAACAGTGAACGCCGCCGCGCTGTTTAGGAGGACAATATCCCGGCAGGGGCCTTTTTGTCCTTCCAGGACGCTTTTGGTGATCTCCGCATTCCGGTGCGCATCTCCGCCGGCAATATCCTTTAGTGTTACCCTGGTTATCCCAAAATCCTCGGGGAAAATCGTTTCATTTTTTATAGAACCTTCGTGCAAGAAGGTTATTTTTGTAGATCCCAAGGTGGAAATTTCATCTAGTCCGCCCGCTCCGTGGACGACATAGGCTGATTCCACCCCCAGCCGGTCCAGGACCTGGGCTAAAACTTGCGTAAGTTCGGGTTGATACACACCTAAGACCTGTACCTTAGCTCCGGCTGGGTTGGTCAGGGGCCCTAACAGGTTAAAAATACTACGGATCCCCACTTCCCGCCGGGGTCCGATCACATGCTTCATGGTCCGGTGAAACAAGGGCGCATATAGAAAGCCAATCTTCGTTTCCTGCAAAACCTGTTCCACCTCTTGTGGATTTAAATCAATTTTAACGCCTAAAGCTTCCAGAACGTCAGCGCTTCCACAGCGGCTGGAAACAGAACGGTTTCCGTGTTTCGCGACCGGAACGCCTGCCCCTGCCGCCACTAAAGCCACGGTAGTAGAAATATTAAACGTGCCGCTCCCATCTCCACCGGTGCCGCAGGTATCCAATAAGGCGCTGTATTCCGTATGAAAGGGACACGCCTTGGCTTTCATGATTTGGGCACAACCCGTAATCTCCTCGACAGTTTCTCCTTTCATCCGTAATGCGGTCAGCAAACTGCCAATTTGGGCGGCGGTGGCTTCTCCATCCATAATTTGCGTCATTACTCCCCGGGCCTCATGAAAACTCAAATTTTCTCTTCTCACAAGCTTCTGGATCATCGCTGAAATCATCTGACTCTCTCCTCTCAAACTTTCTCAACTCTTCTCAACTCTCTGAAACTTTATATGCGCAAGAAATTTTGTAAAAGCTCCAGCCCATATTCCGTGGCAACCGATTCCGGATGGAACTGTACGCCAAAAGTGGGATGGCTTTTATGCCGCACGCTCATGATAGTATGATCCTCAGAACGGGCGGTGATTTCCAGTTCCTTGATCTCTTCATTTCTTTCCAAAACCAGGGAATGATAACGGGTCACTCTGATTCCCTGGGGAATCCCGGCGAAAAGCCCTATTCCGTCATGGTGGATAGCGGACGTCTTTCCATGCACCGGTTTTTTCGCCGGTACAACCGGATAACCAAAGATATCTCCAATACACTGGTGACCCAAGCAGACGCCTAAAATCGGCACCTCGCCTGAAAAACGCCGTATCACTTCTTTGCAGATCCCGGCATCATGGGGTGTACCAGGCCCCGGAGATAGAACAATCTTCTCCGGTCTTATGCTCTCGATCTCCCGGATCCCCAGGCGATCGTTTCTGGCAACCTGGATCTCAGCTCCCAGAATCCCAAAATACTGGACTAAATTGTATGTAAAGGAATCATAGTTATCAATGACCAGTAGCATACGATCCCCCCTTTTCCGCCTTTTCCACGGCCTTGATAAGTGCCTGGGCCTTATTTTGCGTTTCCTGGTATTCCTTCTCAGGATCAGAATCCGCTACAATCCCGGCCCCAACCTGAATATACCCCTTTTCACCGGTAATAATCATGGTACGGATGGTAATGCAAGTATCCATTTCCCCGGAATAACTGATATAACCAACTGCTCCCGCATACGGCCCCCTCGAACAATTCTCCAGGGAATCAATGATCTCCATCGCCCTGACCTTGGGGGCCCCGGAAACCGTACCGGCAGGAAAGCAGGCCTTCAGAAGATCAAAGCAGGTACAATCGGGGCGCAGTTCGCCCTGTACCGTGGAAACAAGATGCATTACATGGGAGTACTTCTCCACTTCCATGAAGCTGGCCGTTTTTACAGAGCCATACGTACAAACCCTCCCCAGGTCATTCCTGCCCAAATCCACCAGCATCAGATGTTCGGCTTTTTCTTTTTCATCCGCCAGCAGTTCTTCTACATATTTCTTTTCTTCCATCTCCGTTGTACCCCGCGGTCTGGTGCCGGCTATAGGCGTAACATAAGCCCGCTGGTTGGCGGCTTTGACCATCATTTCCGGTGAAGACCCCACCAGGCAAAACCCTTCCATCTCTAAATAAAACATATAGGTGGAAGGATTGACGGAGCGCAGACTGCGATAAATATCTAATGGATGACTTTCCAACCGCAACTCCAGTTTCCGGGATAACACCACCTGGAAAATATCTCCGGCCAGGATGTGTTGTTTCGCTTCCTTTACCTTCTCTTGATATTGCTCGGACGTTAGATTACTGCGGTACGCCGTTTCAACACGCTTCCCAGTGCTGCAACCGCTTTCCTGCAGGGGTACTTGCTGCTGTAACCGCTTTTTAAAACGCTGGATCTTCCGAACGGCTTGCTGATAATCCTGGCCGGGGTCGGCGGTAGTCCTTACATTCACTACAATTTGCAGCACCTGCCGTACATGATCGAAGATCATCACCGAATCGGTGAATAAAAACACACAGTCAGGACAATCAAGGTTATCTGTTTTTCGTTCGGGCAAGTTTTCAATATAGCGTACCATGTCATAACCGAGATAACCCACAGCCCCGCCCGTGAAACCGGATAATCCTGGCAGCTCTACGGGCCTATGCCTTTGAAATATCTTCTCCAGCTCCCCGAGAGGATCCGCCGTCGAAACAACTCTTTCTTTCCCATTTTCACGAATAACCACCTTGTTGTCCTTTACCATAAACAACAGATAGGTTTCCGAACCGATAAAAGAATAGCGCCCCTGGTTTTTGCCCCTTTCAATACTTTCCAATAAGAATCCAGCCGTCCCTTGCCTGATTTTTAGATACACTGAAAGGGGGGTTTCGAAAGAAGCGGACATCTCCTCATAAACCGGGATTAAGTTCCCTTTTTGAGCGAATGTCTTGAATTCTTCCTCACTGCGCGGATACATTTAACCAACACCTCTCTCCATAAGACCAAAGCCCCGCTTTTCGGGTGTCGAGAATTAACAAAATCCAAGGCTCCCGCCTTGGATTTCTTCATTTTAGCTTAATAGAAATAATTACAATGACAGCATTACTTTTGTTATCATTGCCTCTAAACTAAAACTCATCTCAACTCGGCTCAGCTCTTCTTTTTATACTATGCTCTTATCCTTTTACTATGCTCTTATCTGCTTGACTCCACTCAATTCAATATATTGTTACATATTATACCCTTCAGCCGGCACAGAGTAAAGAAAATTATTTTTTTATAAAGAAACTTGGCTTACGCCAAGCCCCGTATACTGTCCGGTAGTATTAAAAAAGCATAATATGCCCCTGTTCCCGGGTCGCCGCCAGATCAATGACCCGTTGATTCGCGGACCCTCTAAAAACCAGCCCGATATCCTTGTATTCTGAAATAAACGGTCCGTCAACCAAAATATCCGTGACCGCCAACAAATCTTGGCCGCCGGGAAGATCCGAATCCAACAATTCTTCATAAGTAAAGCCGGTATAAGTAACAACGTCCAGCTCGAGCTTTTTCGCTTCCCAAGCCAAGGACGCTAATTCAACGGTCTGAAGAAAAGGCTCCCCTCCGGAGAGGGTTAGGCCCCGAACATGCTTCCTGACCTTCTTAAGCCGCTTGAACACTTCTTTCACCGTCATCTCCCTGCCCCCCTGGGGGTCCCAGGTTTCCGGGTTATGACATCCCCTGCAGTGATGCGGACAGCCCTGGGCAAAAACAACAAACCTTACGCCCGGACCGTCTACAACACTGTTAGCAATGATTCCAGCTAAACGCATTATTTTCACCTCGTATGGATCTAGTCCTCAAGCGTCATATGAATTTTTCTGTTTTTCTCTTCAGCCAGTTTACCGGCATTGAACATATCCAGGGTAGAGAGATAACCTGTGATCCTGCGGACCCGGCTGATTTTGCCCTCGGTCTTACATTTGGGACAAACTTCCGTTTCCATCACCCCGTTGAATCCGCACTCTTGGCAGATGTCCACAGGGAAATTAACAGCCGCATAACCCATATCGGCTTCCGCCATAGCCCTAATCAGTGATTCAAAGGCCTCCAGATTGTGATTGGGCGCCGAAGGCAACTCCACATAGGAGATGTGTCCGGCATTACAATACTTATGGTACGCCCCTTCGATCATGATCTTATCCAGGGCGGATATTTCATATTCCACCGGAACATGAAAAGAATTGGTATACCATTCCTTATCGGTTATCCCCGGGAGCAGCCCATAGCGTTTTTGATCCAGTCTGGTAAATTTGCCGCTCAACTGTTCGGCGGGGGTCGCCAATAATGTAAAATTAAGACTATATTTTCTGGTTGCCTCATCGCAACGTCGCCGCATATAACTCACAATGGCAAGCCCCAGGGACTGGGCTTCCTGGCTTTCACCATGATGTTTACCCATAAGCGCTTTAAGACATTCCGCCAGGCCGATAAAGCCTATACTGAGCGTCCCATGCCGGATCGCTTTTTCGACCGTATCGTTCGGGCCTAAATCCTCACTGTCTACATACAGCTTTTGCAGCATCAAAAATGGAAAATCCATCGCTTGGAGTTTCTTTTGGACATTATAGCGGGAAAGAAGCTGTTTGACAGTCAGATTGATAACCTCGTCCAGGCGCCGCCAAAAAAGTGTCAAGTCGCCTTGCGCCCGAATCCCCAAACGCGGCAGATTAATGGTTGTGAAAGAAAGGTTGCCCCTTCCGTTGGTGACATCCGGCCCGTTGATATCGGCGATCACCCTGGTCCGGCAACCCATATAGGCCACCTCTTCATCATTGTAAGGCGCATTAAAACTGGCGTCCTGGAAGGAATAATTCGGCTGCAGCCGCTTGCAGGCTACCTGCAGGCTAAACTTGAACAAATCATAATTCGGATCACCCTCTTCAAAATTGACCCCTTCCTTGATCTTAAAAATGAGGTTTGGAAATAACGGGGCTTCGCCCTTGCCGAGCCCTTTTTCAAAAGCCTGCAGGAAATTTTTCGTGACCATTCTGCCTGCCCAGCTAATATCCGTTCCCAGATTAATGCTGGAAAAAGGCACTTGGGCTCCGGCACGGGAGTGCATCGTGTTTAAATTATAAATGAACCCCTCCATAGCCTGAAAAACCTCTTCTTCCGTCCTTTCATAGGCCATTGCCCGGATTTTTTCTTCGTTAGCCTCAACTCCCAGCCGCTTGATGGTTTCGCGCAAAGTTTTCTTCTGACGCTGATACTCTTTCTCCACAAAAGGAACCATATCCCGGTCGAAATAGGCAAAAGACTGCCCGCCATGCATATCATTTTGGTTGCTTTGCAGGATGATCGCCGACAAAGCGGCGGCGGTTTTAATCCCTTTGGGCGGGCGGATGTAGCCATGCCCGTTGTTAAAGCCTTCCCGCAAGAGCTTGTCCAAGGGTATTTGCAAGCAGGTCATTGTCTTGCCGTACCAGGACAGGTCGTGGATGTAAAGGTCGCCTTCGATATGAGATGCAGCCTCGTCCTCCGGAATTACACGTTTTAAATAATAGTTTTTGGAAGCGATCTCCGAAATCTGCAGTACTTTGGCCGAAGGCGAATTCCCGACGTTAGCGTTATCACGGTTGGTTTCTTTAATCACCTCGGCGACGGCGTCCATGAGTTCCGAACGGGCATCGCGGATCCGGGAACGTTTTTCCCGGTAAATTATGTAGGCCTTCGCTGTTTTAGCATGTCCGGTTTCGATAAGTACTTTTTCGACTACATCTTGAACATCTTCTACGCTGAAAATCGTACCGTTGTATTCTTTCCGGAGGTATTTTAATACTTCAACCGTTAATTCAACAGCCGTTTGCCTGTCTTCGCCCCCAACCGCTTTGGCCGCGGCAAAAATGGCGTCTGTGATCTTGCTTTCGGTAAACGGTACGACCCGGTCATCACGCTTTTTGATCTGTGTAAACAACAAAAGCCCTCCTATCCTTTACGCAGCAGCCTCTCAATTTCACTCAAGAAAGTGCTGATATCTTTAAACTCCCGGTATACACTGGCAAAACGCACATAAGCCACTTCATCCAGGCTCTTTAATCTTGACATAACTATCTCCCCAATTTCAGCGGTTGATACTTCCCGTTTCAGGGAGTCATTCTTTAAGTCCCGTTCTATTTCTTCGGCTATCATTTCTAGTTTTTCCAGGGAAATCGGCCGTTTTTCACAAGCTTTAATCAGTCCGTTCAGGATCTTATGCTGATCGAAAGTTTCACGGCGGCCATCTTTTTTAACGACTAAAAGCGGCAGATCATCAATTTTTTCATAAGTAGTAAATCTCCCCTGGCATTCCAGGCATTCCCTCCTGCGCCTTATAGAATAGCGGTCTTCCGTTACGCGGGTTTCCAAGACTTTCGAGTCGGTTAAGCCACAAAAGGGACAGCGCATTCCATCACATTCCTTCTGCTTCCATATTTAGTGTGTATAATTATCTTAACAACTACATATAGAGCTGTCAATGGGTCTATTGTATACTTTCCGATAGTATTAAAAAAAGCAGTCTTTCAAAACAGACTGCTTTACAACTCTTTGCGGGGTATTTCCAAATGCTGGACAGGAGTTTCCACCAGTACTACATCTACTCCGATCCGTACGATCCTTTCCCACGAGATCACCAAATCATCGCTCCGGCCAAAAATCCCGAGTATGCGTCCTCCGTTCAAGCCCGGCAGCACCAGGGCCTTAATTTTGCCTTTTTCCAAGTCCAATTCAATGTCTTTAATGGGGCCTAACCGCCGGCCATCGAGAATATTGATTATATCACGGTCACGTAAATCCGAAATCTTGATGTTCATTGCGCCTGCCCCCCCTCACACCTGTACATTACATGTATATGTCTTTTTTAACGAATCATTCTTGCTGTTTTTTAGATATATTTTCGCATATGATTGAGGGCCGCTTTTTCCAGGCGTGATACCTGGGCCTGAGAAATGCCGATCTCATCGGCGACTTCCATCTGAGTCTTTCCGTCAAAAAACCTTAGCGAAAGGATGTGCCTTTCCCGTTCATTCAGTCTGCGCATCGCTTCTTTTACAGAGATGGTTTCCAGCCAATTCGCGTCGGCGTTTTTTTCATCCCCGATTTGATCCATCACAAAAATAGGATCTCCCCCGTCATGATAAATCGGTTCAAACAAAGAGATGGGCTCTTGGATCGCATCTAAGGCAAACACGATCTCTTCCCGAGGTATGTTTAATTCGTCGGCAATTTCAGTGATAGAGGGTTCGCGTGAATTTTTGTTGACAAGGTTATCCCGGATCTGCAAGGCTTTATAAGCGATATCCCGCATAGAACGGCTGACCCGGATGGGGTTGTTGTCCCGTAAATACCGCCTGATCTCTCCAATAACCATCGGTACGGCATAGGTAGAAAACTTGACGTTTTGACCCAGATCGAAATTATCAATGGCTTTCATCAAACCGATACAACCGACCTGGAACAAATCATCCACGTACTCCCCCCGGTTGGTAAAGCGCTGGATCACGCTGAGGACCAGCCGAAGATTGCCGTTAATAAGTTTTTCCCGGGCCGCAGAATCACCTTGCTGCATTTTTGTAAAGAGTTCGCGCATGACCGCATTTTTAAGAACCGGCAGTTTAGACGTATTGACGCCACAAATCTCAACTTTGTTAACAAGCATCTTTTTTGACCCCCAGGAAATCGCAGATTATAACTATCATCATTATTACCCGCAAAAAATCCTAATATACCGTTTAAAATCCCGGTAGATGGGGACAAAAAAAATTATGGGGAAAATAAAATATCATACACCCGCTGATTCTGCCGCGTTATCACTTCCCGTAACCTCTGCGGAGGCCTTTTCAGCAACTTCTTCAGCAATTTTTTCCGGAACTTCTTCCGGCATCTTTGATTCTTCTTCCTGCAACTCTTTTTCAGCCTCCACGATACTCTTGGTAACACCCAGGCCAGGGATATTAAAAGACAAAAAGCTATAAATACTTATCTCTTCCAAGGGTTTATATTCGTAAAGCACTGCAAAATCCAAAGGGTTTTTCTGGCATACTAATATTTCCAGGTTACTATCGTCAAACTGATAAGGAACTCCCTGGGCGTCGGCTTCTTCGTATTTTCTATTACAGGGCAGGGTTTTGAATATTGTTTCAAACTGGTTATTATCCAGCCGTCGTTCTATCCTGTATTCTCTTTTGCCCTTAGTTATTTGAAAAATAGTAGACTGTTGGCTGGAAACATGTTTATCACCGATGACTATCCCTTCTTTATATCTGTTCCCTTTTTTAGCCTCCTGAAAAGATTTATAAGATACTTCTGTATCGCCGATCCGTTGTCTATACCTTTCTTCCCTGGAATCCAGGAGGGTCAGGTAATATTTGGACTTCCTAACTAAACCGACGATTTTTACTTGCAGGAACGTGCTAAAATACTGCAATTCCTTTAAAAGGTCATCCGCTTCCAAGATCATTTGGGAGAATGACCCCAGGCTCATCTTCGATGTGAATTCCGCAAATCTAATAGTCCAGCACACCCGCAAATCTTCCTGATATACTCTCAAACTATCAATAATATCCTCCGTCTTTTCCTTGATATTCTCTTTAAATTCTTCATGCTGGTCTGTGATATCCCTGCATTTTTTCTTAATTTGCGCCTCTTTATACCCTAATTCCGCCAACAGCTTCATGACCTCTTTTTTATAAGCGATATATTCCACCCATAAGTTTTGGATGACCATAATTTCATCTTGCTTGGTTTTTAAATATTTTACTTCTTCTTCATATATCTGGTCGAGGAAAGTAAGGGACAGATTACGGTGAATGATCTTATCCTGTCTATTCATATAATTGCTCAGATCATTGAGGGGCTGCTGCAAAGAATTTCTTAACTCAATAGACAATTTTTCATTTGCGTTGATAGATATCAGCGTATTAAAATCAAGCCTTAACTGCTGAAGTTTAAGGAATATTTCTTTTTTCCTTTTATAATAATATAGGCATGCTAAAATAATAACGGTCCCAATCAACCCTAAAATCACTTGTAGTAACATTACTTCACCCCGTTTTGATATCTGCCGGTCATTTAAGCCTGATCAGACGTTTTCTTCTAACTTCTGTATACTTTCGGAAAATCCTTTCGGAAAATATAAAAGAAGCGCCCTGACTAAAATAGGGGCTTCTTCAATATATCATGTTTTCCCGGCTTATGTTTCCCCGGTTTTACCACTGGACTAACATTCAGTGGGAGTTGAATCTCCCACCGAATGAAGTTTCGTTCAAAGGCTCAATTCCATACAGACCTCATCACAGTTAGGGAACTTCGGGCAATTGATACATTCCTTCCAAACCTTTTGCGGCATATTTTCCTTGCCGATGACCTTAAAACCGAGCTTACTGAAAAATCCTTGCTGATAAGTTAAGGTAAATACTTTGGGCAAGCCTAAATCTCCGGCTTCCCGCAAGCAGTATTCCACCATTTTTCTGCCAATTCCTTCTTTTCTAAATCCTTCTTTCACCGCTAAAGCGCGAATCTCGGCCAGGTCTTCCCAAAGGATATGGAGGGCTGCGGTACCCACAATCTCACCATCGGTCTCCGCTATAACAAAATCCCGGATACATTCATAAATCAGGCTGCGGGGTCTTGCTAACATCAGCCCCGCCTCTGCATATTTATTCAATATTGTGTGCATCTCTTCAGCATCAGCTAATTTGGCTTTACGCAGAATCATAATCATTCCTCCCCTTGTTAAGTTTTATAATAACAGAAAGGGGATTATTATTCAATCATTATTATGCATAGTTATACAGTGTTATTCCAGACGTTGAATCTCTTTACGAAGGCGCTTAATGATCCGTTTTTCCAAACGTGAGATATAGGATTGGGATATGCCCAAAAGGTCCGCGACCTCTTTTTGAGTTTTTTCCAGGCCGTCCCGCAAGCCAAAGCGCAGATCCATGATTTTTTTTTCCCGGCTTGATAATTTACCGATAGCCTGAATGAGTAATTTTTTATCTATTTCCTCCTCCAGAGATTTATAGATTATATCGTTCTCTGTCCCCATCACATCCGAGAGCAGTAATTCATTCCCGTCCAAATCAATATTGAGAGGTTCGTCAAAGGACACTTCCGTACGGGTTTTGCTGTTTCTTCTTAAATGCATCAGTATCTCGTTTTCTATGCAGCGTGAAGCATATGTGGCCAGTTTGATTTTTTTAGCGGGGTCAAAGGTATTGACCGCCTTTATCAACCCTATCGTCCCAATAGATACGAGATCCTCAATCCCGATCCCGGTGTTTTCAAACTTACGGGCAATATAAACTACCAAACGCAGGTTTCGCTCAATCAACGTGCCCTTCACGCCTTGGTCCCCGTTTTCCAGGCAGCGTAACAAGTAAATTTCCTCATCTACCGATAAAGGCGGCGGTAAAGCTTCGCTGCTCCCCACGTAAAATATGTCTTCGACAATTCCAAGACGTCGAAGCAACCGCGATACTATTCTTTTCGCCCTGGCGATAGGGACCTGAAATGATTCAATTGCTTCTTGGAGCAGCATTTTAATCCTCCTTGCCTAATCTTCGTGAAATATATCCGGATGCAACAGGGCCTGATATGTGCCCTCGCTACTTAGGGTACGCTTTACCAAACCAATGACCACACCGGCCTTCCGGGTCACTCGTTTCTTATTCCTATTCCTAAGTTCTACCCCATCCGGCCTGAAACCCACCATCAGCCTATGGGCCTTATCCACAGAATTGAAAGGAATCATTCTGATACGGGCTGCCCATTCCCGGTCCAACCCGGAAATTTCATGAAGTATCGTTTCTTCCTCTTCGCTTTCGATAGCCCTGAAGATGTTTTCCGGCAAATATTTTTGCATGATACCCGCTTGCACTACAATAACCGGATTTTGGGAAACCGGATCGGTCAATTGATTGCCTGTATCCAATAACGCCCTGACACACAGCTTTTGACCGGGCAGCAAGATGGTCAGATCATTAAGCAAATTCTGTTTAAGCCAGTTTTTGCGGATAAAAAAGACTCCTCCGTAACCAAAAACGAGAGCGGTTATTACTCCGAAGATCAGCCATCCATAATGAAAATAATCCCGGCTCATTCCTCCCTGCTTCCAGGCTTGCAGATAGGCAGGCGTCTGATCGGCCATTAAGGTTGCCGCTGTCACAGCTCCGCCCATGGCAAAAGAAACCAGATAGAAAAAGACCGTGGCGCGTGCAAACCCACGTAAGCTTAGGGGCGCATAAGACACCAAAACCATGATGAATGAACAGGCAATTTTGGCAAATATAGAAGTCCACATACCAGATACAGGTAAAAAAATCACCAGAGAATATCCTGCTCCGAGCAAAGACCCTAACAGCAGCCGCGGAAAGCGGATCGTTGACCCGGACAGTTTGCCGGCCGCCCAAAGAATCAAAAGATCCATTGCCAGATTCACGCCAAACAGCAAATCTACATAGACTTTTACTTCAAGCCCGCTTTCCTGCATTTTTTTAAATCACCCCGGGCTCTTCTTAATTCCCTATTCATTATACACCCCTTTTTTTTATAATTATGTCATATTATGTCAGCTGCCGATGTAATATTTTTCCTCCCCGTTTTAGCCCCTGAAATCAAAAACGGGGCTTCCTTCATTCTTTCGTTTGAAGAACAACCCCGTTATTTTTCTGAACTATTTTTTTCTTAAAAACGGCGGAATATAGAGATCGTCGGTGTTAAACGGTTTAACATCCATTTCGATCACGCTATCCCTGCGCCCGCCCTTTTCAAAGCCTGTGGCGATGACTGTGACCCGCACTTCCTCGGTCATGCTTTCATCTATAACGGCGCCAAAAATAATATTAGCTTCCGGATCAGCCGCCTGAGCAATGATCTCAGCAGCTTCGTTAACCTCAAAGAGTCCCAGGTCGGCGCCGCCGGTAATATTAAGCAGTACTCCTCTGGCCCCCTCAATAGAGGTTTCTAAGAGCGGACTGGAGATAGCTGCGCGAGCCGCTACAGTCGCGCGGTTTTCTCCCGAAGAAGCCCCGATTCCCATCAACGCGGTTCCTGTTTCCTGCATAATGGTTTTTACGTCCGCAAAATCCAGATTGATAAGTCCCGGCACCGCTATTAAATCAGAAATCCCCTGGACGCCTTGACGCAAGACATCATCGGCGATCCGGAAAGCATCATTGATGCTCGTATGTTTATCTACAACCTGCAAAAGTTTTTCATTGGGGATCAAAATCAACGTATCGACTTTAGCTTTTAAATTATTGACTCCCCCTTCAGCCTGCAGGGAACGTTTTCGTCCTTCAAAGGGAAACGGCCTGGTTACTACGCCTACGGTCAAAGCTCCCACTTCCTTGGCGATCTGGGCAACCACCGGAGCGGCTCCTGTTCCGGTTCCGCCGCCCATGCCGGCTGTTACAAAAACCATATCGGCCCCTTTTAAGGCTGCCATAAGTTCATCATGGCTTTCCTCCGCCGCTTTCAAGCCAATTTCCGGATTGGCTCCGGCCCCCAAGCCTCTGGTCAATTTAGCTCCTATTTGTATTTTATGATCTGCTTTTGAGTGGTGCAAGGCTTGAGAATCTGTATTAACCGCAATAAAATCAACGCCTTTGAGTCCGCTGTCGATCATTCTGTTAACAGCGTTACTACCTCCGCCACCAACGCCAATCACCTTTATCTGGGCAGACTGATGATTATCCATCTCAAATTCAAGCATCAATATTTTCCTCCTTCTCCCTGTCCACAGACCAACTTTATCGTTGTTTAACAAAACCGATGATTCCTAATTGCATATTCCACAAGAAAGTGTACTTTCCCTTTTTTTTACTCAGTATTTTCGATTTTTCGTTTCACAACAGGCGCTGTATCATAGCGCAGATCAATATACTCCACCGTTTGATTGTTGATCACCGCTCCGTTTTTAACCAGCAATTCCTGCATGACCTTAACCTTTCTAGCCATATCCGCAGGCTCTCCAAAACGGATCTCCACTCCCTGCTTAGTTTTTAAAGCCAGGGTATTAGGAGTAGGAGCAGTGATCTCCGCCAGATTGTCAAGAAAACTTTGATCCATCATTTCTATTAAGTCCAGAGCAGACCGTAATCCTGGCGTGATTATATTCACCCCCGGACTTTCATCGCCGTTTAAAGAAATATCGCTGATTACAGGGAGTCCAATTTCTTGATTATCGGCTGTTTTCTGTAAGTAGAAACCCTCCTGATCCACGACAATCAAACAACTGCTGGCGGCTACGACAGCGACCGGTATCCGTTCACTCACAGAGATTACTATAGTATTGGGAAGCTGGCGGCTAATTTCTGTTTCTTTCAAAATCGGATGGAGGCTTAGCCTTTTCCGGGCCTCCCCCGTATTGATCTTAAAAAGGTTTGCCCCCACTGATAGTCCGGATTGTTCGATTATTTTTTCTGCGGCAATCGTCTTATTCCCTTTCACCTCAAGAGCAGTTATGGAAAAAAAGGCCGAATGCAGAAAAAAATAGGCAGCCAGTGAGCAAACCATTAATAAAAAAAGCCACAAGCCAAAAACGGGCGCAGCCTTTCTCCTTCGCGGTCGTATATTTCTTACCTGCCCATAGCTTACTCCCATATGCACATCCTTCGTCCCCGTCAGAAATGGCTTATTAACAGAACTATTATAGCATAAAGGCCCACCTTGTCCAAGATGGGGGAAAAGAAAATTGGCCTCGCCCGGCGCCTGCGCCGGTTAAAGCCGTTATAGTTGCTTAAACCATGTCTTTGCCGCCGTTTACCCTGATAATTTGCGCTCCCAGAGCCCGCAATTTCTGTTCTAAGCTCTCGTAGCCCCTGTCTATATGGTAAACATTCCCTACGATGGTAGCCCCTTCAGCGGCCAGCCCTGCTATAACCAAGGCTGCGCCGGCCCTGAGGTCGGAGGATTCCACATAAGCGCCGCTTAACCGCTTAACACCCTTAACAATCGCTACCCTTCCCTCGACGCGGATATTTGCGCCCATGCGGCGAAGTTCATCAACATGTTTAAACCTGTTTTCAAAAATGGTTTCAATAATAATACTGGTCCCTTCGGAAACCGACATCAAGGCCATGATCTGAGATTGCGCATCAGTAGGAAAACCGGGAAAAGGCAGAGTCTTGAGATCCACTCCCCGGATCCTGTCTTTTGACATAACGCGGACCCCATCTCCCGTTCCTCTGATATCGACTCCCGCCTCTCTGATTTTAGCGATGACCGCTTCCAGGTGTTCCGGAATCAAATTTTGTATAAATACATCTCCGTGGGTAATAGCGGCGGCAATAATAAAAGTCCCCGCCTCAATCCGGTCAGGTATAATATTATGTTCCACGGATCCCAATTCCCTGACTCCGTCTATTTTGATAACATCAGTCCCGGCCCCTTTAACTTTAGCGCCCATTTTATTTAAAAAGGTCTGCAGGTCTACGATCTCCGGTTCCCGGGCCGCGTTCCGTAAGATCGTGACCCCATTAGCCAGAGCCGCCGTCATAATCAGGTTTTCCGTGGCTCCAACACTGGGGAAATCCAGACAGATCTCCTGACCTTTCAATTGCGCGGCTTTGGCTTCAATAAAGCCATACCTTTCCGTTACTTGCGCACCCAAGACCTTCATCCCCCGCAAATGCTGATCCATAGGACGGGAGCCAATTGAACAACCACCCGGATAAGCCAGCTTCACTTCTTTAAAACGTGATAGGATCGGTCCCATCACCAGATTGGAAGCCCTCATAAGGCGGGTCAAATGATCGGGCACCTCTATGGTGTTAAGGCGGGACGCATCAATAGTCATCGTATTGCCGGTAAAAACGATTTGTGCGCCCAGACATTCCAAAACCTCTTTCATAACATAAACATCGCTCAGTCGGGGCACGTCATGCAAGGTACAAACCCCTTTAGACATGAGACAAGCGGGTAAAATAGTCAAGACCGAGTTCTTTCCGCCGCTTAAACGGACCTTGCCTGACAATCTGTTCCCGCCCACGATTACATATTTCGCCAACTCTGCCACCTCCCGTTGTCTTCAAAACCTCATAAGACAACCTCCATTTCCCACAGGAAATGGAAAATTTATTTTTGATTTCTTCACGCACCTCCTCATCATTTGTAAAGCAAGTTTACCGCCTATTTTCTGTGGTAAGGGACTTCAGTAGTTCATGCCCTGCGGATACGATATTTCCCGCCCCTAACGTAATGACCAGATCCCCCGCCTGGATCAGTTCCAGCAGTTTAGATATAATCGTGCCTTTAGCGGACAAATACAAGAACTTCCGGGGATCCTGCTTTTTTATTTCTTCAAGGATCAATTGCGCGTTTACCCCCGGAATAGGTTTTTCGCCCGCAGGATAAATCTCGTCGATCAGTATAATATCGGCATTTTGAAAAGCCGTTCCAAACTCCCGGGCCAATAACTGCGTACGGCTAAAACGGTGGGGTTGAAAGACGGCGATAATCCGCCCGGGCCGCAAGGTTCGGGCCGCGGATAAAGTAGCCTTGATTTCAGAGGGGTGATGGGCATAATCATCATAGATCTGAATCCCCTGCGCATCCCCAATCTTTTGAAAGCGCCGCTGCACCCCGCAGAAGGAACGCAGGGTTTTGCTGATCTCCGTAAAACTAAGCCCGCAGTTTATGCCTACGGCTACCGCAGCTAACGCGTTGAGGATATTATGTGTGCCCGGAACGCTCAACTGTAACTCTCCCAGTACCTTTTGGCCCTGCAAGACAGTTGACTTGGTAAGCAGGCCGTTTAACCGGATATTGCTGACCCAAATGTCCGCTTGCGGGGAAAGCCCATAGGTGATAACCCGTTTGGTTTCCCTGATTTGGAGAACCATTTTCTGAATTACAGGGCTTTCCTGACATAACACAGTGAATCCATCAGCCGGGGTATCTAAAATAAACTGTTGAAAGGCTTTTTCAATATTTTCGCGCGTCCCGTAATAATCAAGATGATCGTCTTCAATATTAGTAATTACAGTAATAAAAGGGTGCAGCTTGAGAAAGGACCCATCCGACTCATCCGCTTCCGCTACAAGATACTCCCCTTTTCCTAACTTGGCGTTCCCGCCGATATCATTCAGTTCACCCCCGACTACTACGGTAGGATCATAGCCATTTTTCTCAAATATCAGTGAGATCATGGAGGAGGTCGTTGTTTTTCCGTGCGCACCCGCTATAGCGATCCCCTTTTGACGGGTCATCAGCCAATCCAGCATCTGGGCCCGTTGGACGATCGGAATCCCGAGTTCGGCCGCCCTGATTACTTCCGCGTTATTTTTCGGTATGGCGGAAGAAACGACTACGGTACGTATCTTGGGGTTCAGGTTTTCCGCCCGGTGACCTATATAAATATCGGCGCCCATGCTTTCCAGCCTCTTTGTTATTTCAGAAGCCTTTAAATCCGACCCGGAAATCTGGCAGCCTAATTCCAAGAGAGTCTTGGCAATACCACTCATCCCTGCTCCGCCTATTCCAATAAAATGTATCCTCTCTTTTTCAAACATTTGCTATTATCCCCTTCCATGCCCGCCTCCTAAGTTGGGTTGCCTTTTTCCCTTACACCCCATAATTTACTATATATGCAGTATTTTCAGAGGTGTTACACAGGACATCTTCAAGCTTTCCAAAGAGGCTTGTCCATTGAGTGCTTTTAACTTGCCGGATATTACAAATCTTAAATCACCTGTTTAATGATTTCTAATATTTTCGTGACGGCTTCCGGTTTTCCTGCGTTCAGAGAATTTGCGGCCATCTGTTTTCTCTTCTTCTCATCAAACAACAACTCTTCCACCCGCTCTAAAAGCACTTCCCCGGTCAAACATGAATCCAAAATCATTTCTGCGGCCTGAACATCGGCTAAAGACGCCGCATTATGCTCCTGATGGTTTTCAGTGGCATACGGGTATGGAATCAGCACCCCTGGGATGCCCTTGGCAGTCATTTCCGACAAAAAAGCCGCCCCCGCGCGGGCCACGCATAAATCGGCGCAAGCTAACGCATACTCCATCTCATGTAAATAAGGTCTGATGATAATATTCCCACAATTACCCTCTGTTATACCATGCGCTTGCAGGCTGCTCTTAAATTCAGTATAACCTGCCGTTCCTGTCAGGTGAATGATCTGAACATCCGGATGTTCGGCCAGCTTTCGGCAAACGGTCAGCATGGCTCGATTAATACTCCTGGCGCCTCGGGAACCACCCACGCCAACCAGGGTGGCCTTTTTTGGGGAAAGCCCAAAAAAAGCTAATCCTTCTTCTCTCGACACCCGCAAAATATCAGACCGGACCGGCAACCCTGTCACATGAAGTTTTTGCTGCAAGCGTTGGGGAAAATATTTCCTGGAACGGTCGAAAGTCAGGAGTACCCCCTCCACCTTGCGGGATAAAAACCGGTTCGTCAATCCCGGCATGGCGTTTTGTTCATGAATTAAGGCCGGGATCTTGCTGCGCACCGCCGCCCAAACTACCGGCAAGCATACATACCCGCCGGTCCCTATCACAAGTTGAGGAGAAAACTGCCGCACCAAACGCTGGGAATGATAAAGGGCTGTCAGGGCTTTCCAACCGGCCCGCAAGGCTTGCAGAGATAGTTTCCGCTCCCAACCGATCACTTCGATCGGCTGAAAAGGGAAGCCCGATTCAGGGACGATTTTCCCCTCCATCCCTTCTTTTGTCCCGATATAAAGGAATTCCGTATCGGGCCATTTACTGCGGATGGCCTGCCCAATGGCTATGGCCGGATAAATATGCCCGCCGGTTCCTCCCCCGGTCAATATTATACGCATTTTGCACACCTCTTTTACGGGCTATGACTAAAGCGGGAAACATTCAAAAGAACCCCGATACTAATCATGGAAAACAGCAGTGAAGAACCCCCGTAGCTAATAAAGGGCAGGCTGATACCCGTTACAGGGAGAAGTCCCGTAACGACCCCGATATTGATAAACGCCTGGCAAACAATAGAGGAAGTGATCCCTAAGGCCACCATACTTCCAAAGCTGTCCGGGCATGTCAAAGCGATCCGGTATCCCCGCCACGCAATCACAGCAAAAAGCAGAATAACGAAAAACGCGCCGATAAAACCTAATTCCTCGCCGAGGATAGCAAAGATAAAATCAGTATGCTGTTCCGGCAAAAAATCCAGCTTTTGCCTGCTATTGCCCAGCCCCATGCCAAACAATCCGCCGGAACCCAGGGCATAAAGGGAATTAATGGTTTGATAACCCTCTTTCGAGGCGTGAGCCCAGGGATCAAGATAACCCACGATTCTATTTAAACGGTAAGGCTCCTGTACGATCAAAGCCACAAGCGCCAAAAGGCCTGAGAAACCCAGCAAGGCAATATGCCTCCACCGGATCCCGGCCGCAAACAGCAGAATCATGGTCGGGGCAAGAATAGCCAGCAAGGTTCCCATATCAGGCTCCTTCATGATGAGTAAACCCACCAAGCCTATGAGTAAAAGATACGGTCCTAACCCAGAAATAAGACTCGTAATATCGGATCCCTTTCTGGTAAGGTTTTTGGCAAAATAAAGTATCAGACACAATTTCATGATTTCCGAGGGCTGTAATCTCGTAAACCCAAGATCCAGCCAACGGGTCGATCCTTTCACCTCTACCCCAAACTGGGGTGTCAAAACCAAAACCAATAAAACCAGAGTAACCGCAAAAGCCGTATTAATATACGGTTTTAAACGGAAATAATTGATCCTCATCATAAATACCATTGTCACTATACCCAGTAAAGCCCAGAATAACTGCTTCCGCAGATAGTAATAAGGATCTTTATCCAGGGTATCATAGTAACTCGCGCTGAATACCATAATGATCCCGACAGCCAAAAGGATCATCACCGCAAAAAATATTAAGATATCGGGCGAACCTTTCTTCAGACCCATCCACCATCCCCCATATCCTTGTGCAAGTTTCGTTTATAGACTGTTTGTTTCCGCCAACTCCCGGACCAGTTCCTTAAAAACTTCACCCCGGTGTTCAAAATGTTTAAACATGTCGTAACTGGCGCAAGCGGGCGATAAGAGAACAATATCTCCCGGCGCGGCCAGTTCCGTTGCTTTCCGTATCGCGTCCCGAAGATCCCGGGCGTACACATATTGATAAAATCCCGCTTGCCTGACCGCTTCCCCGATCTCCCCGGCAGCCTGCCCTATCAAAACAAGGGCCTTGGCCTTTTCCCTGATCTTTTCGGCAAAGGGCAGAAAGCTGGTGCCTTTACCCTTACCCCCGGCAATGAGAATAATCGGTTCACCAAACGCTTCCAAAGCCTTAATCGCCGCATCCACGTTAGTTCCTTTGGAATCATTGATATAGCGGACTCCCTGGTAGGTGAGAACATATTCCAAACGGTGTTCCACACCAGGGAAAGTCTGCAGGCTCTTTTTCAAAGAATCGGCGTCCACTCCCATCACCCAGCCTGCCGCACAAGCCGCCAGGGCATTTTCCAGGTTATGCCCGCCTTTAATAAATATATCTTCCGGCCCGATAATAGACACATTTTTTTCAGCTATTTTTGCCGTTAACTTTCCGTTTTCCAAACAGAACCCTTCTGCTAGTTTTTCTTTCCGGCTAAAAAATATCACTTTACCCTGGGCTGATTTCGCTAATTTCCTGGTTTCTTCATCGTCCCAGTTTAAAATCAGCCAATCGTTTTCATCCTGATTAGTAAAAATCCTGGTTTTTGCGGCTATATACCCCTGCAAAGACCCATGCCGGTCCAGGTGGTCCGGCGTGATGTTGACGATCACCGCTACATGTGGTTTGAAACGGTAAGTGTTTTCCAACTGAAAGCTGGAGGTTTCCAAAACAGCCACATCATTGCAAGTAAGGCTCGCTGCCCGGCTGACAAAAGCTACGCCGATATTACCGGCCACAAAAGTATTTTTCCCCGCATCTTTTAAAATCTGTCCGATCAAAGCTGTCGTCGTCGTTTTCCCGTTAGTGCCGGTAACAGCCACGATGGGCGAGCGAGTAAAAGAAGCGGCTAATTCAATTTCGCTCCAAACGGGTATAGCCTGCTTTCGCGCCTCTTGTACCGGCGGAATATCCATCGGAACTCCCGGACTGATAATTATCAGATCCGGGCGTATCTTTTTGATATCAGGCTGCCGGCCAAAAATAAAACTAACGCCTGCTTTTTCTAAAGGCGCCAACGCCGCCTCTGAAAATTCCCGGCGGTCTTTAACATCCGTCAAGTACACCCTGTTTTCTTGTCCGGCCAAAAAGAGAGCGGAAGCTATCCCGCTTCTGGCCGCACCTATGATAATGATACACCGGTCCTTTATTTCCATAATCTAACTCCTTTAAAGCATGATAATTATTGCTAAGCTGGCAAAGGCGGCGGAAACGGTCCAGAAAACCAACACGACCTTCCATTCTCTCCAGCCGGATAATTCAAAATGATGGTGCAGCGGAGCCATGCGGAAAAACCGTTTCCCTCCGGTCATCCGAAAGTACAGGACCTGAATAATCACCGAGATCGTTTCGGCAACAAAAACCCCCCCGATGACCAACAGGAGCAATTCCGTTTTAGTAATAACCGCCAAAGCCCCGATGGCCCCTCCTAAAGCCAGCGAACCGGTATCTCCCATAAAAAGCCGCGCCGGATGGAGGTTAAAAAAGAGAAAACCTACGCAACTGCCCAGCAAAGCCGCGGAAAATACGGCAAGATCCGTCAAATACCACGCCCTGGTCAGCAGCAAGTAGGCCAGCGCCGCAAAAATCATCGTGCCCGCCGCCAAACCATCCAATCCGTCAGTCAGATTCACGGCGTTATTGGCGGATACCATAACCAGAACCGCAAAAGGGATAAAAAACCAGCCTAAGTCTACTCCATAAGACGTCCCGGGAATAAACACCTCCGTACCTCTTGCGCCATACGTTACTATAACAAAAGCAAAGATAGCCGACAAAAATATTTGACTGAGCAATTTTTCCCGAGCTTTCAAGCCCAAGGGCCTTTGCATCACTACCATGATATAATCATCAAAAAAGCCGATCAATCCAAAGCCACAAGTGACCAATAAAAGCATCGCCGTGCGGGATCCCGTTTCACCGGCCCAAAGAAGCGCCAGGGGGAGGCTGATAAAAAACATGACCCCGCCCATGGTAGGCGTTCCCGCTTTATGTAAATGTGCTTCAGGACCATCCGAACGAACCTGTTGTCTGAAATTAAGCCGCCGTAAAAAAGGAATCAAAAACGGCCCGCTTATCAGGCATACTGCCGTAGCAACAGCAAATGCCCCGACGATATTCTGCAAAGGTTTTACCCCCTCTATTTCGACCGTGATAATAAACCTGCCACGATCTCTTCCATCCTCATACCGCGGGATCCCTTCACCAAAACGGCGTCGCCTTCCCGAAGGATTTCCCGTAAGTAGCATAAGGCTTCTTGATTATCCTGACAAGACCTGATTTTTTCCATGTTCATCCCGGCTCTGTGGGCGCCCTTCGCGATGAAGGCCGCCAAATCGCCTACTGTAATAAGGTATGCAAGATCTGATTCTTTTGCTTTTTTCCCAATTTGAAGATGCCCTTCTTCCATATAATCCCCTAATTCATACATATTGCCCAAAACGGCAACGGCCCTCCCGCCCTTTTTTGCAACAGCCAACAGCTCAAGGGCCGCCGTCATAGAAGCAGGGCTGGCATTATAAGTATCGTTAATAACCAAGATATTTTGACCGGGAATAGTGATATATTCCTGGCGCATCGAAGTTAACCGCAGCTTGGACAAGCCAGCCTGAATTTCCTCCCACGCGATCCCCAAACCCCTAGCCAGGGCGGCTGCGGATAAAGCGTTCAGCACATTATGGCGACCGGGAACGGGTAAAGCAACGACGCATTCCCGCCGTTTTTTTGAGCATACGGTAAAAGAAATCCCGCCTTCTGGCTGTTCGCGGATCTCCTCCGCCCAAAAATCCGCCGCCGGATCCGTCCCGATCCAGGCTGTCTGACTGCGGACGTTGCTCAACCACGGTTTAAGCAGTTGCCGGTCAGCCCGGTTAAGAACCAAATTGCCGCGGGCGGGAATATGTGATATCAATTCCGCTTTGGCTTGGGCAATTTTTTCCTGCGACCCCAACTTTTCCTGATGGGTATGCCCGATATTAGTTATGATGCCATACTCCGGACGGCTGATAATCGCCAAATGGTCGATCTCCCCCAAACCGCTCATTCCCATTTCCAGGATAAGGGCCCAGTGTTTTTTCTGTATACCCAGTAAAGTCAGGGGTAAACCCAGTTCATTGTTATAATTGCCGGTATTGGCAAGAACCGGTCCTCTTTCCTGTAAAATATAGGAAAGCATATCCTTCGTCGTTGTTTTCCCCGTACTGCCGGTTATCGCTACCACCGGTCCGGTAAATTGCCGGCGCTGAAGGGCCGCCAATTGTTGCAGCGCTTTCTTCGGTTCTTCCACAAAAATCAGCGGGCACGCCCCAGTTTCAATATCCAAGTAGCCTTCTTTCACAACAGCGGCGATAGCCCCCTGGGAATGGGCCTCGGCAAGGAAAGTATGACCATCGGTCTTTTCCCCCGGCAAGGCGAAAAAGAGATCCCCAGGCTGCAGTTTTCTGGTATCTACGCCGGCGCCGGTCGGCCGGTACTCTTTAAGTCCGCCGGTCAACCTTCCCTGTATGGATCCTGCAATCTGTTGCAAGGTAAGCCCAAACATGATGTATCCTCCTTACCCGATCAACCCTTTTTAATCACCGCCAGCGCTTCCAACGCAACTTCTTTGTCATCAAAATGAATTGCCTGATCGCCGATGATCTGATAATCCTCATGCCCTTTTCCGGCTATGATGACAACATCCCGGCTCTGGGCCATTTGAATGGCTGCAAAAATAGCGGCTTTTCTATCCGTAATTTTCCGGTAATACAATTCGCCTTTCACCTTCGCCAAGCCTGGCAGGATCTCCCCGATAATAGCTTCAGGGTCCTCTGAGCGGGGATTATCGGAAGTCACTATGCAATAATCGGAAAGCCGCCCGGCAATCCCTCCCATAACGGGCCTTTTTGTCCGGTCACGGTCACCGCCGCAGCCAAACACAGTGATGATTTTCCCTTTGGCAAATTCGCGGGCGGTTCGCAGGCAATTTTCCAGACTGTCCGGAGTGTGGGAGTAATCTACAATCACTGTAAAATCCTGCCCGAGGCTGACTTTTTCAAACCGTCCGGGAATCCCCGGTATTTTTTCCAACGTACGGATAATCTCCGGGGCCGCAATGCCCTCCACCAAGCCAACGGCGATAGCCGCCAGTGAATTATAGACATTAAAAAATCCTGTTATGTTCAAGGAAACCGGTATTTCCTGGTTGGTATAGGTCAGAAGGTAATTAACGCCCCTGTCGGTAACCTCAACCTTATTAGCCTTGACATCCGCCGGTTTTTTGATTCCGTAGGTAATAACGGGCACACTCGTCATTTCGATCAATTCCTGAGCATACGGGTCATCAATATTAATAATAGCAAATTTCCGCCTTTGCTTCCGGCTGTTTTTGCCCAGATTGCTAAAAAGTTTACCTTTAGCGGCCAGGTAATGCTCCATCGTCTGGTGATAGTCTAAATGGTCTTGGGTTAGATTCGTAAAAACCGCCACATCGTACTCTGTGCCTCTGACCCGGTTCATGTCCAGGGCGTGGGAACTCACTTCCATTACGGTGTAGTCCGCGCCTTTTTGCAGAAAATCGGCTAATATTTTTTGTAAATCAGGCGCTTCAGGGGTGGTATGGTGCACCGGCAGAATTTCCTGCCCCATCCTGTTGTGGATCGTCCCCAGCAGACCTGCTTGATGTCCGGCCTCTTCTAAAACACAGGTAATAAGGTTGGCGGTGGTGGTTTTTCCATTGGTCCCGGTAACCCCGATCATATAGAGCCGGGTACTGGGGAAACCGTAGAACGCGCAGCTCAGATCAGCCATAGCTTTACGGGTATTCGCCACATAAATCCACGGATACTCTCCGGACTGATAATCCTGGTTCTGCAGCACAATGGCTTCCGCCCCCTTGTCCAGAGCTTCCCGGATGTAACAATGACCATCCGTCTTCGACCCGATGACCGCCACAAAAAGGGCGCCGGGCGTAACCTGGCGGGAATCATAGGTTACTTGCCGGATATCCTTATGCAGATCCCCTCCCACAGCCAGGATATCAGTAGAAGCTATTAATTGTTCTAAGATCATCTCCCCACCCCTTTTATGTTTTTTCCCATGTTCTATTATTGCCTGCCCCGCTTTCTCCTAACCTATGGTCCGACAGGTTCCAGCGTTGATTTGCTCTTGGGCTCCATGATAACGATAATTTTGCTCTTGACAGGGACCTGGTCCCCTGGTACAGGCTCTTGCTGCACTACTACCCCGCTGCCTTGCAGTTCAAAATTAAGATTCAACAGGCGGGCCAGTTCTTGAACTTCTCCCACGGTTTTACCTGTAAAATCCGGCACTACCACGGACTCGGGATTATCTCCCTGAGCCGGCATACTGGTATAAAGAATGACCTTTCCGCTTTCCGGCAACTGACTTCCGGCTACAGGGAGCTGGACCTTGATTTTGGTGCCGTTGCCAACCACGTCTACGGTTAGTTTCAGTTTTTCCAACTGCCGCACAGCTTCATTTTGCTCCTTAGCTACTACGTCGGGGACGACTACGGATTTAACTTGATTTTCCGCTAGTTTTTCAGGTTCCACTTGTGCCGGGACCTGCAGATAGCGCAAGGTGTCGCGTACGATATTTTTAAAAGCCGGCGCGGCGATTTGTCCTCCGAAATAGGTTCCCTGGGGAGCGTCCACGACCACCAGACACACTACTTGCGGATCATTGACGGGAGCCACTCCCATGAATGACCCAATATATTCACTGGTGGAATACCCTCCGCCCGGAATGATTTTCTGGGCGGTACCGGTCTTCCCGCCGACACGGTAACCTTCAACATAAGCGTTTCTTCCTGTTCCCGCGCTTACCACGGTTTCCAGGATACTCATTACTGACCGTGAAGTATCCTTGGAGATAACCTGCCGGATTTTTTCCGGTTCCACCGTTTTCACGACATTCCCTTCCTTATCGCGGACCTCCTTGACTAACTGGGGCTTCATAAGATTTCCGTCGTTAGCTATGGCCGCGAAAGCTGTTAAAAGCTGAATGGGCGTCACCGCATTGGCCTGCCCGATGGACATGGTCGCCAGGTCAATATCCATAGCCTTATCCTTGTTTACGAGGATACCAAGGGCTTCTCCAGGAAGCTCGATATTTGTTTTCTTGCCAAAGCCAAAACCGTACAGGTAACGGAAAAAGACATCTTTTCCTTCTTTTAACCCAATGGTGGAAAACACGGGATTACAGGAGTTCTGTACTCCTTCCAGAAGAGATTGACTGCCATGGGGGTTTCCGTGCCGCCAGCATTTAACTATCTCTTTGCCCACCTTGACATAACCGGGACAATAAAACCTGTCGGTGATCTTCGCAACCCCTTCTTCCATGGCGCCGGATAAGACAACAGTTTTAAAGGTGGAACCCGGTTCGTAAGAATCGGATATCAGGAAATTCCGCCAATAACTTTCATCATAATTTTGATATTGGTTCGGATCGAAAGCGGGTCTGGCAGCCATAGCCAGGACACGCCCTGTTTTGGGGTCTATGACGATAGCGCCGGTCCGTTTAGGATTTCTCAGCTTCATGATCTCATCCAATTCCCGCTCTACAATATATTGGATCGTTTCGTCGATGGTCAGGACAATACTATTGCCATCCTGGGGAGGAATATACTTTTGGAGAGCGTCCGGGATTTCCTGACCCCTGGCGTCATACTCCACCATAATGGTACCGGAAACACCGCTTAAAACCTTATCATAGCTTACTTCCAACCCCGCTAACCCTTGATTGTCGATGCCGGCAAACCCTAAAACCTGCGCTAATAACTGGCCCTTAGGATAAAAACGTTCCGGCTCTTCCACAAAGCTGATTCCTTCAAGATTAAGATCCTTTATCTCTTTAGCCTTTTCATCAGGAACATGGCGTTTGACCCACACAAAAGCCTGACGCTTGGTAATCAGTTCCAGTAGCTGGGCTTTATCCATGCCTAGTATTGCGGCTAATTTCTCAGCCGTTTCTTCAGCTTTTTCGGATTTTCGTACCTGGGCGGGAATCGCATAAAAAGAATCAGTACTAACACTAATAGCTAAGGGCCTCCCCTTAGCGTCATAGATAACTCCCCTTTTAGCCTTGACCTCCACATTACGGAAACGGGCGGAAGCAGCCTTTTCCCTTAAATCTTCGCCCATGACAAACTGTACCCAAATCAAGCGCAGAAATATTACCACCATCAGGACGAGTACAAATAAGAAAACAACGCCAATCCTCTTTTTTACCTTAATATTTATAGTCAACTCCCTCACTTTATAAAGCTGTCCCCTCCGTTAGGCGTCCTTAAATCTTTTTTCTTTCCAGTTGAATCGCCGCGGCAATCTTCCCAATAAAATTGCTGCCCGGCGCTTGTGTTTTCGCGTCTAAAACAGGCTCTTCCTGTTTACTGGCCACGATACCAACTGTTGCCCCCTGGTCGGTAGTTGTGTTAACATATTCGATATCCAGATACTCCACCGTCGGGTCCTTTACCATTCCCAACTGGCTTAAAGCAATATTTTCGATCCTGTCCAGGGATTTCAAACGGGCGATTTCCAGTTTCATTTTTTCATTATCCATCTGAATCGTCAGGTTCTCCCGTTTAAGCTGGTTGACCTGTAAGTTCAGTTGAGCTGATAAGGCTTTTATGTAAGTATAGGATAACCCTGTCAGAAAAAAGGCGGCAATCAGCGTAACCCCACAAATGATCTTGTGCAAAGAAGTGATCCTTAGCGTCCGTTTCTTTCTCTTATTTTGTTTTTTGTATTTCGGCAACGCATAATTGCCAGGGTAGCCATATTCGGATCCAACAGCTCGTTTTGCAGCTAATACCAAGAATATTCACCTCTTTTTTCTTTAGAACTCTCCTGTTTTTTCCACCACCCGCAATTTCGCGCTACGGGAGCGGGGATTATTGTTTAATTCTTCTTCAGTCGGGGTAAGGGGCTTACCCAAAATGTTTTTCACCAGCGGTTTATGATGACAAACACAAACAGGTAAATCTTTGGGACAAATACATCCCTGGCCCATCTCCTGAAATATTTTTTTGGTAATGCGGTCCTCAAGGGAATGAAAGGTAATCACCGCCATTTCCCCCCCCGGCTTGAGCAGTTGCACTCCTTGCGTCAGAGCCTTGGGGAGGATCCCCAATTCATCATTGACCGCGATGCGCAAAGCCTGAAAAGTCCGTTTGGCCGGGTGAGGCCCTGTGCGCCGGGCGCCGCTGGGGATAGCGGCTTTGATTATCTCCGCCAACTGGCGTGTTGTTTCTATCCTGGTCCGTTTTCTGGCGTCAACTATAAAAGAAGCTATACGCACGGCCCAGTTCTCTTCCCCGTATTCTGTAATGATCCGTGCTAACTCTTTTGGAGATGCTTCATTTACCAACTGAGCGGCGGTCAATTTTTTTGTGCGGTCCATCCGCATATCTAATAAGGCGTCCTGTTGATAACTAAAACCCCGTTCCTGCTCGTCCAACTGATAGGAGGACACGCCCAGGTCAAAAAGGATCCCGTCAGCTTCGCGGAGCAAAAGGCCCTCCGCTATTTTTCTCAAATTCACAAAATTGCTGTGGACAATTTCATAATTCTCTTCACCAAAACCATGTAACACTTCTTGCAGTTTTTGGACAGCATCCAGATCCTGATCTAAAGCCACCAATTTCCCGCCGGGCAAAAGACGCTCCAGCAGGGCCTTGCTATGGCCCCCGCCGCCTGCGGTACAATCAACCATGATCTTGCCGGGTTGGGGGTCAAGGTACGCCAAAACCTCCCGGAGAAATACGGGTTTATGATAAAAGCCCATGCTTTTCACCTCAAAAACCTAAGTTCAAATCCACCATCTTCTCCGCCAATTCTTCATATTTAACTTCAGTTTCCTGGCTATATCCTGCCCATATTTCTTTACTCCATATTTCTATACGGGTCCCAACACCAATAATATTGACATCCTTAGTGATTTTGGCATACTCGCGGAGGTTTCCGCTGATTAAAATACGTCCCTGTTTATCTGTTTCACACTCCATGGCGCCGGAGAAAAAGAAACGTGCAAAGGCCCGGGCGTCACGATTTGTAAAGGGCAAATTTTTCAGTTTTTCCTCAAGAGTTTTCCATTCGCTCTGGGAATAAACAAACAGGCAATTATCCAGCCCCTTGGTAATCATAAACTGTTCACCCAAGGTTTCCCGGTATTTTGCCGGCATGATGAATCGGCCTTTTTCATCTACTGTATGCTGATATTCACCAGTAAACAAATCGTTTCAACTCCAAACCAACCACTTTACTCCACATTATACCACTTTACTCCACTACATGCCACTATATTCTACTTAAATAAGAGATTTCCTTCCCGAAGAGAATAAGAATTTTTTATTATAATTTTCTATTTCGTTGAGAAATGATAATATATGAGTAGTTTTATGAGGGAGCAGGTGCCTATCCAACTATGAATGCCTTTTCGTTCTATACTCTGGCGGCAGTCGTTTTACTCTTTCTAACCTTGTCCTATACGCTATTGTCTATGTTGTCCCGGTCCCCGGCGTCAACCGTTTTCTGTTATTTACTGTCAGCCTTAACAGCTACACTTTTTTATTATCTTCTTTATGTAAAAACAACCCAAAAAACAAAACACCATGAATTACACAATCTGCTAACTATCTCAGATTTGAAAAATGAAAAAACAGCCTTAAAACAGCAATTGGAAATTGTGGAAAACCTGATATCCCGCGACCCCTTAACCTCTCTTTGGAATCGCAGCTATTGCCTTAACCGCCTCCAGGAGGAGTTTAACAGGACCCGCCGCAGCAGCGGCACGTTCTCTGTACTCATGATCGATCTGGATCATTTCAAGGCCATTAACGACGACTTGGGTCACCTGATGGGAGACGATTATTTGACCGCTTTTTCTGAAATGCTGCTCCGCCATACCCGCTGCTCCGATGTCGCCTGCCGGTACGGCGGGGATGAATTTTTTGTGATTCTCCCCGATACCCCCATAGAGGGCGCCGTTTCCGCCGCGGAAAAGCTGAACAGGCGGGCCAAGGAGATAATAATCCATCCGGAGTATCCCCTGCAAATCAGTATCGGTATCTGCAGTGCATGTGAAAGGAAAGAATCCATTGAGGACATCATCAATTGCGCCGACACCGCTTTATATCAGGCAAAAAAAGAGGGGCGCAACCGTGCGTCCGCCCTTTCTGCATCACAAAATGATTTAAAATCGGGTAGGAGGCTGACCAT
>DHRG01000061.1 GCA_002408285.1 Peptococcaceae bacterium UBA5318
GGGTAGCCGTTTTTGCGGCTACTATTTTTTTATAGAAACCTTTTTTGAGGGGGTGATTACCAGTTTCTTATATATATATCAGAGAGAAGGGGGGTGTACGGTCAATGGCATATCTTGTTCCGATTCTTACCAGTGTTATTTTATGTGTTATTGGTAAATTGTTTATAGCGGATGTTAGCTATGTTGGTCTTGGTTTGATAGGTGGGTTTGGTATTTTAATTGGTTATGCAGTGTATGATAATTTATTTAATAAGAAAAAACAAACACAAAATAAAAATGAATCAGGATCCAATTAAATTTCTTTGGGTACAAAACATAGTCTTAGGACCGCCGCCTAAAATCAACAGATTTAGGCGGTTTTTGTCTTTACAAATGGTCGGAAGAGTGGTATTCTCATAATAGAACACATGAACAAATGTTCATATATAGAGGGAATATGGAGGTAATAATGGATAAATTTGTTGATGTTTGTGAAGAATGCAGCGTTAATAAAGAGAAAGTGCAGAAGGTAAAAGAAGAGAAATTGCTTCCGGATGAAATCCTGGGATTGTCGGAAACATTTAAAACAATTGGGGATATGACACGGATCAAGATCCTGCATGCCTTGTTCCAGGAAGAACTGTGCGTTTGTGATTTGGAACAGATATTGGGTATGTCGCAGTCGGCAATTTCACACCAATTGCGGCTTTTGCGTAATCTTCGCTTGGTCAAATTTTATAAGGAAGGGAAAATGGTTTATTATTCGCTGGACGATGAACACATCATTAATTTGTTTGCCCAGGGGTTAGCCCATATCCGTCATAAATAATAAGGGGAGTGCGGCATAATGGAGAAAAAAGAGCCCTATCCGGCCTATGCAGTGGTTATTTTGGGAGTGGCGATCTATTTTACAGCGGTGATCTTTCGATTTTCTCAGTCCGTTGAGTTAATTCTTTATCTGGCTGCTTACCTGTTGATCGGGGGAAAAGTATTATATTCAGCCCTGAGAAATATTAGTAGGGGAGAGGTTTTTGACGAAAATTTTCTGATGGCTCTGGCAACTCTGGGGGCTTTTGCCATTGGTCAATATTCCGAAGGGATCGCGGTGGTGTTATTCTACCAGATAGGAGAAGCTTTCCAGGATCTTGCTCTTGATCGTTCCCGCCGTTCCATCCAGGACCTGATGGACATCCGTCCTGACGTTGCCAATCTCAAAGTCGGCGACAGTATCATGCAGGTAGCTCCGGAAGAAGTCAAGGCAGGGGATATTATCCTGGTGAAGCCCGGAGAGCGGGTACCCCTTGACGGGAAGGTTATTGAAGGCCAGTCGATGCTGGATACATCTGCTTTAACCGGAGAATCCGTGCCCCGCAGTGTACGGGCAAATGATTTATTATTGAGCGGATTTATTAACCACACCGGACTCTTACAGGTTGAGGTTCTGAAAGAATATGGGGAATCTACAGTTTCCCGTATTTTGGATCTTGTACAAAATGCCGGTGATAAAAAGGCGCCCACGGAGAATTTTATTACCCGTTTTGCCCGATATTATACGCCCGTTGTCGTCTTCATTGCCGTAGTGTTGGCGGTCCTTCCCCCGTTATTGACCGGGGGCGGTTTCTCGGAATGGTTTTACCGGGCTTTGATCTTCCTGGTTGTTTCTTGTCCGTGCGCCTTGGTGATTTCTGTTCCGCTCAGCTTTTTTGGCGGGATCGGCGGGGCTTCCAAGAATGGCATCTTGGTAAAAGGCGGTAATTACCTCGAAGCTCTTTATAAGGCGGATACCATTGTTTTTGATAAAACAGGTACTTTGACCAAGGGTGTTTTTAAGGTCACTTCTATCGTACCGGCGGGAGGATTTACGAAAGAGCAGCTTTTAGAGTTTGCCGCCGCCGCTGAATTTTATTCCTCTCATCCCATTGCCAGATCTATAGTGGAGTCGTTTGGCCGGGAAATTGATCAAGACCGGGTGGAATCTTACGAAGAAATGCCCGGTTATGGCGTTAAGGCCATATTCAATGGAAGGATCATTATGGCCGGCAATCAGAAAATGATGCACATGTCAGATCTTGCGCCGCCTGATCCAATTCCGGCTGGAACAGTTGTCTATCTCATGATAGACGGGGTGTATGCCGGATATCTATTGATCTCTGATGAAACCAAGGAGGATAGTGTAAAAGCCCTGCAAGGGCTGCGTAAACTTGGAATTCAAAAGTTATATATGTTGACCGGCGATAATCAGGCTATTGCCGATCAGGTAGGCAGGGACCTCCAAATGGATCAGGTTTTTGGCGAATTATTACCCCAGGATAAGGTTGCGCAGCTGGAGGAGCTTTATCGGCAAAAAGGGGCTGGAAAGTTGGTCTTTGTAGGAGATGGGATCAATGACGCTCCTGTTTTAGCCCGGGCCGACGTGGGTGTAGCCATGGGCGGACTGGGCTCAGATGCGGCTATTGAGGCGGCGGATGTAGTGCTGATGACCGACGAACCATCTAAGCTGGTTACGGCTATCCAGATTGCCCAAAGGACCAGGGGCATCGTCTGGCAGAATATTATTTTTGCGTTGGGTATCAAGGGCCTGGTGCTGATTTTAGGAGCAGCAGGGTATGCGACAATATGGGAAGCAGTCTTTGCCGATGTGGGAGTGTCGTTGATCGCCATTCTTAATGCGATGCGGGTCTATTATAATAGAGGATGGGATCCGCAGTTATCGTTTGTTTCTGCGGGAGGCTTTGTAAAGATACCAAAAGAAGAGAAGGACTAAAATTATGGCTATCGCAATTGTGAAGGGAAGCGTATAAGACTCCAGTAAGTACCAGTTCTCGCCTAATTTGAACCCTGCGTAGGTCAGGGCGATGTTCCATGGGATACAGCCCCAAAAGGAAAAAAGCACAAATTTGCCGAATCCCATTCTCGCCACGCCGGCCGGTAAAGAGATGAAAGTACGGATGACGGGTAAGTTCCGTCCGAAAAAGACGCCCCATTCTCCGTAGCGTAAAAACCATTCCTCGGCTTTTTCCAGGTGATTCTTATTAAAAAGAAAGTATTTTCCGTAGCGAATAAGAAAAGTTCTTCCTCCGTTACTGCCGACCAGATATGTGATGATTGAGCCTATGATATTTCCCATTACTCCGGCTGCAACAACGTACCAGAATTGAAAAACGCCCTCCTTGACCATAAAGCCGCTAAAAAGCAGGATGACTTCACTGGAAAGGGGAATGCAAGCGCTTTCAATAATCATTGCAATGAAAATACCGGTGTAACCCATTCCCTGGATAATGGTGACGATATATGAGGCGATGGTCTTTATCAAATCACTCCCTATGAAACTATAATAAATTTCCAAAAGAAACACCTCCCTAACCGGGAATATAAACCCAAGCTAATGTATAGCTTACACTAAAAGAGGAGCCGCAGACAATTCTTCCTGATGAAAAATTCTCCTGATGAAAAACATTGACAAAGGAAGTAATGAGGGGGCATAATGTAGTTAGTAAATTAGTAAAATACTAATACACTAGCTGCACTGGAGGAATAAATGTGGAAATACCAACTACTTTGAAGCATAAACCGGTTATTGTTGCGGAAGATTACGAAAATGTCGATGGCCGCTATGCTTATAATTCGGACGCCAAGGGCCTTTCGTTAGGGTTAGCTCAATGGAATGACCGGGGGAAGGTGGAAATCTCGGCTAAAGTTTGGAGGTACACAGGAGAAAAATGGTCCAGACAGTCCGAAGAATTACCGCTTCATCGTGTGCTTGACTTGGCAATTCTCGTTTGCAGAACAAAATCCTATTTTCAGGAAGCCTATCGGTTTGAGAAATTGTATGATCCCAAGAAACCCATGATAGACCGAATTGGTTTACAAGGGGACGCCATGACTGTGGCCGTATGTACTGACAATGAAAAGATCAACGAGGATATACAGTTATTCCGGCAGGCTCTTAGCAATGATGATGAGCTTCTGGGAGAACGTTTGCGGACTTTATCAAGGATATTGAAGGAAATGGGGTATTAGTATCAGGATGGAACAGGTAAGAGTACGCTTTGCACCCAGCCCTACAGGTTATTTGCATATTGGCGGGGCGAGGACCGCGTTGTTTAATTGGTTTTTTGCACGGCAAAATAATGGACAATTAGTTCTGCGTATTGAAGATACGGACTTTGAAAGACTCCAGGAAGATTCGGTTGCTCAAATTCTCAATAGCCTTAAATGGTTGGGCATTGATTGGGATGAAGGTCCGGAAAAGGCAGGGGATTTCGGGCCATACTACCAGTCGCAAAGACAAGATATTTATGCGGCTGCCGCAGAAATTTTAATTCAAACCGGGAAGGCCTATTATTGCTTTTGTACAGAGGAAGAATTAGAAACGGAGCGTGAGAAACAGCGCCAAGAAGGGCTCCCTGTTCGCTATAGCGGCAAATGCAGCCGTTTGTCGGCTAATGAGATTCAGGAACGGATGGAGCAAGGATTCAAACCGGTTCTTCGCATTAAGTTGCCGGATTTCGGGCAAATCGTCGTCAAGGATATTATCCGGGGATCGGTTAGCTTTAAATATGATCAGTTTGATGATTTTATTATCATGAAATCAAATGGCTTACCAGCGTATAATTTCGCTTGTACGGTTGATGATCATGCCATGCGGATCAGCCATGTTATCAGGGCTGAAGAACATTTATCCAATACCCCGAAGCAACAATTTATTTATGAGGCCTTAGGTTATGAAATTCCGGAATTTGCCCATTTGTCTATGATTCTGGCCCCTGATCGCAGTAAACTAAGTAAACGGCACGGGGCTACGTCGGTTAGTGAATTTAAAGATTTGGGCTGCCTTCCCGAGGCGATTATCAATTATTTGACTCTTCTTGGCTGGTCCCCTGCAGAAGAACAAAGCGAGATCATATCGCCGGAGCAAACAGTACGCGCGTTTTCTCTTGATAAAGTTTCTAAAACGGCGGCGGTATACGATATTCAAAAGCTGATTTGGCTTAATGGCCAGTATATAACAAAGTATGACTTGGAGAAGCTTACCTTTCACGCGATACCGTTTCTTATCCAAGAGGGTGTTATATCTAGTCTTGAGGCGGAGCAAAACCATGCTTATATCTTATCGGTTATAAAGACTGTCAGGGAAAGAGTGAGGACATTAAAAGAGTTTGCGGAAGCTTGCCGTTATTTTTTTCAGGATATAACCGGCTATGATGAAAAGGGCCGGGAGAAATATTTTAGGCAGGAAGATGCGGAAACTTTGCTCTTAAAAGGCAGGGAGTGTCTTGCAAAGGTTGAGAACTTCAATGTCGAAAATACTGAGAAAGCCTATCGCAATTTGATGGAAGAATTAAATATCAAGGGCGGTCAGATCATTCATCCGACTAGGCTGGCCTTAACAGGACGTACGGTGAGCCCCGGTTTATTTGATGTTATGGCCTTGTTAGGCCAAAAAAGATGTTTGGAGCGTCTTGATCAGGCCATTGGGCTCATTAGAGCATATAAGAATGAGAAAGAGAAAGCATGAGTTGTATAATTTGCCTATAATCCTAGTATTGATAAATATATGATATTATAGATCCTTGTATTTTAGAAGCCGTTATTATATAATACCTCTGTTGCTCTTTCGGGATTATCCCGGAGTGTTAAAAGATGGCCCCATAGTCAAGAGGCCTAAGACGCTGCCCTCTCACGGCGGAAACAGGGGTTCGAATCCCCTTGGGGCTACCAAAAGAATTGTGCCGAAAAACAAAAATAAGTCGAACATTTTAGCGTTCGACTTATTTTGCGTTTTGTTGCGGATTTGTAGTATAATGGAACCGGTCTACAGGCGGTACGTACAAGCGCTGGCTTATAATTTCATGGGAGGATAAACGTGAAAGTTGCAATCATAAGATGTATGCAAACAGAGGATTATTGTCCGGGAACAATAGATTTCAAGGCGGTTCGGGAAAAGAGCGGCGCTTTTTCAAATACTAATGAGGATATAGAAATCATTGGATTCGTAAATTGTGGCGGCTGTCCTGGCAAAAAAGCTGTTCTACGGGCAAAAGAATCCGTAAAGCGAGGCGCCGATACGATCGCCTTTGCCTCTTGTATACAAAAGGGTACGCCAATGGGATACCCCTGTCCGTTTGCCAAGAAAATGAAGGAGGTCATCCAAAAAGGCTTGCCGAAAACCATAAAAATTCTTGATTATACGCATTAAGTATAACTGTATTATTAATCGGCCATATATGTGTACAGTCACCATGGTTGTCATCAATTTAATAAAATAATTTTACTTAAACAGACATCAGACCGCCTCCTATTGTAAGGGAGGCGGTTTTTCTGAGTGCGCCGGGCATGGCGGTCAACTAGTATAAGATAATTATACCATAATATGTATATTAGTATGGTATAGTTGCGTAAAGTTATGCCAGTATAAGAAGATAAGTGGTGATTGAGATGGATTTTCGGCAGATTGAAGCCTTTGTGAAGGTGGTGCGTTTGCGGAGTTTTTCGAAGGCGGGAGAAGCGCTTTTTTTAACCCAGCCCACGATCAGCGCCCATGTAAGTTCTTTAGAAAATGAGTTGGGGATCAGACTTCTGGACCGTTCCAACAAGGATGTTTTACCCACCAAAGCAGGCAAGATATTCTATGACTACGCTGTTAATCTGCTTAATACCAGGGACGATGCTGTTCATACTCTGAACAGGTTTACCGATCAGTTGGAAGGAAGGATCGAGGTAGTGGCTTCCAGTATTCCCGGTCAGTATTTGCTGCCCGGGGTCATCCGGGATTTTGCACAGCAGTACAAGAATATCCGGTTCTTTGTTTTTCAGGCTGATACCAAACAAGTTATTCGTGAGGTACGGGAAAAGAGGTACGAACTGGGTCTGGTCGGGGCGGCGGGAGAGTATGAAGACATGGAATACAAGTTTATCAAAGAGGATCGGCTGATCCTGATTACCCCCAACAATAAGAAATATGCGGGCATAAATACAGGCACCATAGCTTTTTCAACTCTGCTGGATGAAAATTTCATTATACGGGAATTAGGGTCAGGAACCAGACAGGAGTTTGAGAAGTCCCTGAAAAACGGCGGTGTAAATCCGAAGTCTGTTAAGGTTATTGCCCAGATGAATTCGACGGAGGCGATAAAAAAAGCTGTCGGACTGGGGCTGGGGGTGGCTGTTGTTTCCTCCCTTTGTATAGAGGACGATCTAAGATTGGGAAGGATCAAATCTTTTCGTCTGGAGGGTTTGGAAGCAAAGAGGGCTTTATATGTTGTGTATCTCAAGAACAGAACAATGTCACCCCTGCTGGTAAAATTCAAGGACTATCTGCTCGGTTATTATCAAGTGGATTAGTCAAAAAGGAAATTATAATTTAACCCTCTTATTGCTATTTATGGAGTAAAATCATCCGGTAATTTTTTTTATTGTCTTTATTGCATATTCTACTTCCTTCAGCGTGTTGGCGTGACTGAAGCTGAAACGAACGGTCCCTTGCGGAAAAGTGCCTAAAGTTTTATGGGCGGACGGGGCGCAATGCAACCCGGAGCGGGTCAGAATACCGTAATATTTTTCCAGTTTCCAGGCTGCTTCCCCATTATCCAGGTGAAGAAAATCAACGGATACCACTGCGGTTCGCCCCTCAGCCCGTGGCAAGCCGAGGGTTCTAATACCCTTTATCTCCCGCAGATTGTCCAAAAATGTCGCAGTGAGAAACTTTTCTCTTTTCCTGATAGCCTCCAGACCAGTTCCTTCCAGAAAAGTCAAAGCGGCTTTCAAACCCAGGATTCCCGGAAGGTTAGGTGTTCCCGCCTCGAATTTATCAGGCGGATATGCAGGTATCTCCTCTTGATCCGACAGGCTGCCTGTTCCGCCGCTGATGAGGCACTCCATCGTCTGGGCGATTGAATCTGTAAGGATGAAACCGCCGATCCCTTGAGGGCCCAGGAGCCCTTTGTGTCCGGTAAAGGCCAGAGCGTCGATTCCCAGGGCGGGTATGTCGATATCTATAATGCCCGCGGTCTGGGCGCTGTCCACGATGAAAAAAAGGTTCTTCTGCCGGCAGATAACCCCTATTTCCTGCAGTGGTAAAATAGTACCGCAAACATTAGAGGCATGTGTCAGTACAACAGCACGGGTATTTGGGCGAACGGCCCCGCTGACATCGCGGGGGTCTAATTCTCCTAGCGGATTACAAGTGATGCGGGTGTATTCCACACCCGTTTTTTCCAACTGAACCAGTGGCCGCATAACGGCATTGTGTTCCATCGAAGAGATAATACAATGTTGGCCTGGTTTGAGCAGGCCCTTCAGGATAAAGTTCAGACTTTGGGTGACATTCATGGTAAAAATTACGTTCTCCGGGGTAGTGACATGAAACAGCTTGCACAGCATTTCTCTAGTTTCATAAACCTGTTCCTCCAGGCGAAAAGCAATGCTGGATTTTCCTCTTTTGACTGTGCAGCCGATTTTTTCCAGATAATGCTTCATGATCTTGCCGACGCCAGGGGCTTTAGGAAAGGCTGTGGCTGCATTGTCCAGGTAAATTCTCTTCATTATTTCTCCTTGCCAATAGGTAAAGCCTATTATGTTGATTCTTTATGCTATTATCTTATAAAAAACAAAGGAAAATGGTACATGATTTATAATTTAAAATATCTATCCTCCTCCCCTCTCTCATTGAAAATTACAATTATACGCAGTACTTGGCATAATAATATAATCATTTTGGAATATGAAAAATATAATGTAAAGTGAGGGGAAGAATAGATTGAAAGGTGAAAAGGAAATCATTCTGGTAGGTGCGTTGGTGGGGGCTCTCGCCATAGTGCTCGTCCAATTTGGCAATGCGGCGAACTATGGGCTGTGTATTGCCTGCTTTCTCAGGGACACCGTAGGGGCTTTGGGATTGCATCGTGTGGAAACAGTTCAGTATATTCGGCCGGAGATCCAGGGGATCGTACTGGGTGCGTTTCTAATGGCTTTCGCCCGGAAAGAGTATTACAGCCGCGGAGGCTCTTCACCGTTACTAAGATTTCTACTGGGGGCATTTATTATTCTGGGTGCGCTTATGTTTTTAGGTTGTCCCTTACGGATGGTTTTACGCCTAGCCGGCGGCGACCTTAATGCCATATTTGGTTTAGCGGGCTTCTGGACGGGAATTGTAATAGGAGTATATTTTTTGAATCATGGTTTTGCTCTCAAAAGATCTTATAAGCTGACACAATTAGAAGGGTATATCTTTCCGGCAGCCAATGCGGGATTGTTCATTTTATTGTTAACGGCGCCGGCTTTTATCTTCTTCAGTGCAAAAGGTCCGGGAGCGAGTCATGCGCCTGTTTGGCTTTCTTTAGCGGCAGGGTTGCTTGTAGGTTTGGCTGCTCAGAAAACCCGGCTTTGTACTGTGGGCGGTATCAGGGACTGGATGCTTTTTAAGGACTGGCGTCTTTTATCCGGGGTATTGGCTATTTTTATAACGGCATTAGTGGGGAACCTTCTGGTTGGAAAGTTTACACCTGGCTTTATAAATCAATCAATAGCCCATTCCGATGGACTTTGGAACTTTCTAGGGATGGCTTTGGCCGGTTGGGGTTCGGTCCTTTTGGGAGGGTGCCCGCTCAGACAATTGATTCTATCCGGTGAAGGGAATATTGACTCGGTGATTACCGTTTTAGGGATGATGGCTGGCGCGGCTTTTGCTCATAATTTTGGTCTGGCCTCCTCCGCTAAAGGGCCTACCCTGAACGGTCAGTTTGCAGTTTTACTTGGGTTTGTCGTCCTGTTAATTGTATCGTATGTCAACAGAGAGAAGATATCCCAGGAAAAATCGAAAGGGGCGGATCATGTTGAAATATCCCGAAATTGACACACGGGGCTTGGCCTGTCCTGAACCGGTCATTCTTGCTAAAAAGGCGCTGGAGCAGTATCCGGAAGGCGTGAATGTGCTGGCGGATAATCCGGCGGCGCGGGATAATGTTAGACGGTTTGCCCAACAGAACGGTTATAATGTGGAAATTATTCAAATGGGGGAAGAAGATCAATTGCAGTTAAGAAGGTGAAGTAGTTGGAGTATCTTGCTACATTTTATACTCATGTAGCCGCGATCAAGTATTATAAAATAATAACGGCGCGAGGTATTACTGCGGAAACGATGCCTGTGCCCCGAAGATTCAGTTCCAGTTGCGGAATAGGGGTAAAATTTGTTACAAGGCAGGACATCAGAAATTTGATTTTCGGAGAAGTAGAAAAAATTTTTCAGTTAGGCGATAACGAAAAATTGATTTACGACAGCGAAACAGTTTAAAGAAGAAAGAAATTAGCATACTATAAAAAATAACACCCTGATAATTCCCTTCTGCAGGGCGATATCAGGGTGAATATTTTCTGTCTTCTCTATTCCTGTGGTGGGGTAAAAACAAGGTTAATGTTCTGCTATAAGGCTTTTTTCAGTTTCCAGGGCTAAGAGATCTTCCATGATTTCTCTCTCTATAACATTAGTAAGGGAAACGTTATCTTTTCGCAATGATGTATACAATTATACCACCACCCAATTATACAAAAATCCCTGTGTTCATTATAGCATCATCCTTTTTTTCAGGCAATAGGTTTTTATAAAAAATATACATGCGTCAGATGCATTTCCTGATATAATGGATTACGTAGATAAGTAGTTGCCTATTTGGGTGGAGGGGTAATCCATGGATCAAGAGCAATTTCAAGGCATCATGCTGGAACAAATGGCCAGAATTACACAGGAAATCACGGAACTCAGACTGGGACAAGATGATTTGCGCAAAGGACAGGATGATCTGCGTAAGGGATATGGTGATTTGCGCAAAGGACAAGATGACCTGCGTAAAGGACAGGATGATCTGCGTAAGGGATATGGTGATTTGCGCAAAGGACAAGATGATCTGTGCAAAGTACAGGATGACCTGCGTAAGGGACAAGATGATTTGCGTAAAGGGCAGGACGATCTGTACAGAGGACAGGAGAAAATTGCACAGCGTATAGTTGTAATTGAAAAGGACATGCATGACAAATTTGGGGTACTTTTCGATTTTGTTGATAAACAGAATCATGTAAACGCGGAAATTCTGTATGATTTAAAAGGGCTGCATAATAAGATCGACCGACTGGAATTGGAAACAGCCCACGTGCGCCGGGTAAAATAAATGTTATCCTTTAATAAAGGGGACGAATGAAACTTTGATTTTCATTACGTCCCCTTTTTCTTTATACTAGCGGAAAGTATAAGTAGTAATAGGATGATGAGTATAAGTGCAACTAAGCTGCTGCCGGCCACGGATGGCCAAATGTCGCTGTAGCCATGGATGGCGAGAAGCGACCGTAGCCAGAGGCTTGGCGTAAGCCAAGTTTTCTTTAAACAAGTTTGATTAGATGGAAGATTTTTTTGCCTTTACGCAGCATGAGTTTATTATCCCGGAAGTCAGTCAGTTTGACGAGGCGGGTAAAATCATCAATCTTTTCCTCTCCGACAGAGATGCCTCCTTGTTGGATCAAACGTCTTCCTGCGCTTTTGGAGGAGATTAACTCAGCTTCTAGTAACAATGAAATGATATCCAGGCCGTTAGCAAAGGTTGATGGCTTCATTTCAGTGCAAGGGGTGGAGCCGGAGTCAGCGTTGCTTTTGCTGAACAGGGCCTTGGCGGCTTGATCGGCCTTTTGGGCTTCTTCTTCGCCATGAACCAATTTAGTAACTTCATAGGCTAGGATTTCCTTGGCCTGATTAATCTTCTCATCCTGCATTTGCCCCAGTCTGTTTACTTCTTTCATCGGCAAAAAGGTGAGGAGAGCAAGGCAGTTTTGTACATCGCGGTCATCAACATTACGCCAGTATTGATAAAAATCATAGGGCGAAGTTTTTTCTGCGTCCAGCCAGACTGCGCCGGATTCGGTTTTTCCCATTTTTTTGCCTTCACTGGTGGTGAGAAGCTTAAAGGTTAGCCCGTAAGCAGTTCCATCGTCAGCTCTTCTGATTAAATCTACACCGTTAATAATGTTGGACCACTGATCATTTCCGCCCATCTGCAGTGTGCAATGGTATCTCCGGAATAATTCCAGAAAATCATAGGACTGCATCAGCATGTAATTGAATTCCAGGAAAGAAAGGCCTTTTTCCAGACGGTTTTTAAAACATTCCGCAGTCAGCATCCGGTTTACCGAAAAATGCTTGCCGATATCCCGTAAGAATTCCACATAGTTTAATCCCAGTAACCAGTCGGCATTATTGACCATCAAGGCTTTGTCCTCACCAAAATCAATGAAACGGGAGAATTGTTTTTTAAAAGAAGCTGCATTGCCGGCAATTTGTTCCTGGGTCAGCATCTTGCGCATATCGGTTCTGCCGGAAGGATCCCCGACCATAGCTGTTCCGCCGCCGATGAGGGCGATAGGACGGTGTCCGGCCCTCTGCATGTGCATCATGACCATCACTTGAATAAAATGACCCACATGAAGACTATCGGCGGTAGGGTCAAAGCCGATATAAAAGGTAACCGGCTCTTTTCCTAAAAACGCCCTGATTTCCTCTTCATGGGTGGCTTGTTCGATATAACCGCGTTCCCATAAGATGTCATATACGTTTGTTGTGCTCATATTTTCACTCCTCGTACCCAATGGGCTTAATCTTAAAATTGTGATTCACATAACAAGTTAATATGTACTCAAGGATAATGTCAAGTTTTTTGGCCGATTCAATATGTTAATTCCTCCAGAGAAGTCAAATTAAGAATGGAAATAGTATTTCTATGAAAGGTGAGGAGTCCTTCCTCGCGCATTTTAATCAATTCGCGCGAAAGTGACGGGCGTTGGATCCCCATGTGTTCGGCCAGGGTTTGCTTGGAAAACGGAATTTTAAGAGTAAGGTTGTGCTGATGTTTATATTCCTCCAGCAGATAGTTGGCGAGCTTTTGACGAATGGTGGAAAAGGAGAGGTCCTTGATCCTCTTGTTAAGCATTAAAATCCGGTTGGATAATAACTCCATAAAGTTTTTTAGAAAGAGGGGATGTTCGCTGCACAAACGAATGATATCAGCTTGACTGATATAGAGAATTTCTGTTTTCTCCAAAGCCTTGATCAGGGCAGGGTATTGATGATTGTCCGTGAAGACAATAGCTTCCCCAAACATATTTCCGGAGGTCATTTGTTCCAGTGTTACTATCTTACCGGAAGCATAAGCCTTTTGAAGTTCGATTCTTCCGGAGAGGACGATTCCCAGAGCGCTGCAGTTATCTCCTTCCATGGCGATAACAGCATTCCGGGAGTAATCCTTGCAATGGTAATTGGTATAAGTCAGTACCTTTGATAACATGGGTTTGTCTATATCCTTAAACAGACTGCACTTCATCAGAATTGCGGGGGGTATTTTCATCCGGGCAACAGCTCCTCATCAATAGAAGTTGATTTACGTAACATACGTTACATATTTAATATTTTAATACAACTTATACTAACAGCAAGAAGTATTTTTAGAAAAGAAAGGATGAGTGCATTGATAAGAAAAATTGTCAAGATTAACGAAGATAAGTGTAATGGCTGTGGGGCTTGTGCCCACGCTTGCCATGAAGGGGCTATTGTGATGGAAAACGGAAAGGCCAAATTAATCAGCGATATATATTGCGATGGCTTGGGGGATTGTCTGCCTGCCTGTCCAACCGGCGCCATAGAAATCATTGAAAGGGATGCCGATGAATACGATGAAAAAGCCGTGGCTAATTTGAAAAACAAAACAGCAATAAAAGCCGAAGACCCTTCAGCGTGTGGATGTCCGGGAACAATGGCCCGTGCGATTCCCCGACATGATATCCGCCAAGCTTCGCACCCCATAAAGCCGATGACAGATAGTGATAAAGCCGATGACAGGTCAGAATTGAGGCAATGGCCGGTGCAGCTCACTCTGGTGAATCCTGACGCAGGATACTTCCAAGATGCGGAGTTGCTGGTGGCAGCTGATTGTACCGCCTATGCTTATGCCAAGTTCCACCGTGATTTTATCAAGGACCATGTCACAGTGATCGGCTGTCCCAAATTAGACGATTTAGCCTCATACGGGAACAGGCTGACCCAAATTCTCGAACAGAACGAGATTAAGAGCATTACGGTGGTAAGAATGGAGGTTCCCTGCTGTGGGGGGATCGTCCAGGCTGTTAAAGAAGCCATGCTTAATTCCCGAAAGATCGTCCCTTACAAGGAAGTAAGGATCGGCATAGATGGAGATATCAAGCCATGATTTTTGCATCTGAAATATTGGGCTAGGCGGTACCTTGCGGTGTCAATCTCCGGCCGGAAAAATTATACAAGATGAGTCATACTAAGGAATTTTCATCATAATCTTAGATAGAATGTTCTGAAGAACCCTTGGGGGAGAAGATGAAAGACGTTTCTTATTTCCTGAATTGGTTTATACCCGCAGGACATGGTGTTTTATTGTCTGTTTTCTTTGCGGCGACAGGGATAATGGCCGGACAGAAGATTAGAGATGCGGCTTTGACAGGGCTGAGGATTGGGGTAGGCTTGCTGGGAATTCAACTGGTTTTTTATGGATTATTTGTAGAAAATATAGGTCCGGCCTGTAGCTCTATAGTCAATGGCCTGGGCTTATCCTCAAAGATCGCAGATGCGGGCTGGACGCTGCCGCTTTTTATTTGTTTCAGTTCAGCTTTGCTGCCTGTGGTTATTCTAATTATCCTGACAGTAAATGCACTAATGTTAGGACTGAATTGGACAAGAACCATTAATTTGGATATCTGGAGTTATTGGCAGATTCTATTTTGTGCGGTAATCATTTATCAGGTTACGGATAATAACTGGGTTTGGATGATTACAGCGGCTGCTATCTCGACGGCTTTATCCCTGGTTTTAGCAGATCTCGCCGCTCCCTATATTCAGGCTGTATTTCAATTGCCGGGTGTTTCTTTTCCCCAGCTTTCCGCAGTGGGCTGGTGGCCTGTTGTCTATTTTTTGAACAGGATAATGGAACGTACGCCCGGTTTGAAGCTGATACGGATTCCAGATGGAATCAAGTCACGGTACGGTTTTTTAAGCGACCCTGCCTATCTTGGTTTCTTTTTAGGAGTGGGTATGGGAATCTTCGCCCGCTACCATTACACAAAAATCTTAGGTCTGGGAATAAGTCTGGCGGCTGTCTTCATGCTTTTACCTAAAATGGTTGCCGTAGTTACAGAGGGAATGCTTTCTTTTCGTCAGGGGGTCAGCGATACTTTACAACGGGTCTTTCCGGAACGTGAATTTTATTTGGGACTGGATGCGGGCCTTGCTTTGGGGCACCCTGCCGTTATGTCCCTGGCAGTCGTGATGATTCCGGTAACGCTCCTTTTGGGCTGTCTTTTGCCGGGAAGGGTGTTTTTACCTGTTACTGATCTGGTGATGCTGAGTTTTATTCTCTTGATAACGGTGGCGGGAAGCGGCGGGAATTTTCTGAGGGCGTTCTTGCTTGCGCCGGTTATTGTGGTCCTTGGACTTGCCGTTGCGGCTGATCTTGCGCCACTTTGTACGGAACTGGGGAGGGCTGCCGCTTATCAGTTTCCCGAGGGAAAGGATATTATCAGCAGCTTCTATGCGGGCAGTCTGCAAATCCCCTGGCTGTTATGGAAGTTTCGGCAGTATTTTTAATAATGTTGGAAATCAACTGCTATTTATTAAAATTCAGTGGAATTTTCCACATATATATGAGAAAATAGAGAAAACAACTAATAATTGGGGAAAATGTAGAATAATAACATACGATTGCTATATATAAATAAAGAAAATGTATACGCAATCTTTTTTAGGGGAGAAGAAAAGTGTCCAAACTTCATATCGTGATTGCCGATCCGGATGAAGCCTTTGTGGATGGCTTGCTCAGGTATCTTCTGACAAATCATGCGGAGCGGTTTGAGGTCAGTTCATTTACTGAGAAGACTTATTTATATCATTATCTGTCCAGCGGACAGGCTAAAGCGGACATGCTGTTGATTCATCCCCGACTGTTGGATGAAAAAGTACCATGGGAAGGAATCAAGACGGTTTTATTAGAGGAGGAAGAGTCGGAGGATACCAATACCCCGAAAGGATTAAAGATAGCAAAATATCAATGCGGGGATCAATTCGTCAATCGAATCATGGAATTGTACTCACAGGAAAATTTAAGGGGTCTGCCTCCCTGGATAGGTCAGCAGAAAACAAAAACGATCGTGGTTTATTCCCCTGCGGGAGGCGTCGGAAAAACCACTGTTGCCATGGGTTTATGTATTCAAGCCGCCTGGGAGGGGAAAAGTGTATTTTATTTGAACCTCGAGGATCTTGCCTCCACTGAATTATACTTGGCAGGCGAACATGAGCAAAGCCTGTCCAATGTTCTTTTATATCTGCGGGAAGAGAAAAAAAATCTTGCCCGTAAAATTGAGGAGGCTAAAACAACTGATCCTCAATATAAAATCCACTATTTCCAACCCCCGGCAAATGTACTTGATTATCATGAAGACCTTTCGGGAGAATTGCGCAAACTGGTGAAAGAACTGGTGGCTGTTAAACAATATGACCGGATCATTATTGACCTGTCCTCCAGCCTCCATTCGAATAACCTGGCTATGCTGGAGGCCTGTGACGAAGTTTTGGTAGTTTGTACCCCGGATATGACGGTCAGTGTAAAAATCAAACTTTTATTAAATGAACTTGAAGCTATTACTTGCCGCTCCGGTCTTAATATATTGGAAAAAACCAGCTTTCTGCTCAACAAATACGAACCATTGGCTTCCCTAACGGTAGAAAACCAATACTATATAGCGGCGCAAGGACTGTTAAAAATCCCCAAGGTAGATGATTTACTGGTTCCTTATGGTGAAAAGTACCGGATTGATATGAACAGCGCTTTCGGAACGGCCATGTACCAGTTGATGTTACGTTTTTAACATTCCTTTAGTGCGACCTAGGGATAAACAGGGCGGCGGCAGTCATCGAAAAAGGGGGTTCGGGGTAAATCAGCATGGAAATGAAGTCTGAATTGGTCAAAGAGATCAAAACACTGGTCAGCGGTAGTGTTGATATGAAAAAGGATACCTCTGACGAAGAGATCGAGGAACTGATAGCTAAAGCTGTTTTTGAAAAATCGAAACATCTTTATCTAACCTTAACAGAAAAACAAATACTGATCAGAGATGTCTTTAATTCCATGCGCCGGTTGGGAATTCTCCAACCATTGCTGGAAGATACAAATATCACTGAAATCATGGTCAACGGCCCGGAACATATTTTTATTGAAAAGGAAGGAAAGGTGACTCGTCTGGACCTTTCCATACAAAGCCAAGAACTGCTGGAGGATATGATCCAATCCATTGTTTCCAAGGTGAACAGGATCGTGAATGAAGCTTCTCCTTTGGTAGATGCCAGATTACAAGACGGTTCGCGGGTGAGCGTCATTTTACCGCCTATTGCGTTAAACGGACCGATCCTCACTATTCGAAAATTCCCGTCAAGTCCCATGACCATGGAACAACTGATTCAGATCGGTTCCCTGAGTAAGGAAGCGGCTGAAGCCTTGCGGCGGATGGTGAAAGCGCGTTGTAATATCTTTATCTGCGGCGGCACGGGATCGGGGAAAACCACATTTTTAAATGCGCTCTCCAATTTTATACCCGCAGACGAACGGATTGTCACTATTGAGGATTCCGCCGAGCTGCAGATTACCGGAGTCCAAAATATCGTTAGGACTGAAGCCCGCAATGCCAATACGGAAGGGAAAGGACAGGTGACGATTCGTGACCTCATCAAAATGTCCCTGCGCCTTAGGCCCGACCGGATAATTGTGGGTGAAGTGCGCGGCGCGGAAGCGTTGGATATGCTGCAGGCTATGAATACCGGTCATGACGGTTCCCTTTCCACCGGTCATGGGAACTCTCCGCGGGATATGTTAAGCAGACTGGAAACGATGGTTCTGATGGGGGCTGCTCTGCCTCTGGAGGCCATTCGCCAGCAAATCGCTTCAGCCCTGGATATCATGATCCATTTAACGCGGTTACGGGACAAGACACGACGGGTGCTGGAAATCAGCGAGGTGTTGTATTACCGAAACGGAGAGATCCAGTTAAATCCGCTCTTTACTTTTCAGGAAGAGGGTGAGGACGAAGAGGGGAAAGTCATCGGTAAACTACAGAGAACAGCAAATCCTTTGTACCATCAGGAAAAATTCAAAACAGCCGGAATTACCTCTTCCTTGTGAGGTGTATAGGAATGAAAGTATTGTGGATGGTTTTGGCAGCCGGACTGTTATCGCTGGCTGTATTTTTAGGATTACAGAAGTGGGAAATTTACCACCGGCAAAAGCTAAACCCTTTGCCGGAAGGGATATTCCCGCTTTATCCGCGTAAAAGGGAACCGCTCGATTACGATATTTATATCATGAAAGGTCGGGAAAAGCTGCTTTATATGGTTTTGGCGGCGGTCCTGATTTTTGGTGTGGCGCATATTTTTTACAGGAGCATCTGGCTTTCTTTGCTGCTGACCCCCCTTTCCCTTTATTATCCCAAAATAAAGATTCGGGAACTCATCGCCCGCAGGAAGAACGAACTCACCCTTCAGTTTAAAGAAGCCTTGTATTGCTTAGCTTCATCGTTATCAGCCGGAAAATCTGTCGAACTTGCGTTTAAGGATGTTTTGCAGGATATGGCCTTGCTCTATCCTGATCCGGATACTTATATTCTGCAAGAAATCGAGGAAATTGTCCGGAAAATCGAGATGAATGAAACTGTAGAGGAAGCTTTAACGGATTTTGCTAAAAGATCCCATCTTGAGGATGTGGTCAATTTTGCTGATATTTTTGTAACCGCCAAACGCTCCGGCGGGAACATGGTAGAAATCATCCGAAATACCTCCGTCATCATTGGTGATAAATTGCGGATCAAAGAAGAAATTAACACCTTACTGGCCGCAAGAAAGTTTGAACAAAAGGTCTTACATTGGATGCCCGTTGTTTTGATACTTCTCTTATCCTGGAGTGTAGGAGATTATATGAGGCCGGTTTTTGAAACTGTCCAGGGCCATATTGTGATGACTGTTGCTCTAATTTTATTGGGTGCGGCCAGTTTCATCTCCAAAAAAGTCATGAAAATCGAGGTATGATATGATTATCCTGTTTTTCTCTGCCGTGATAAGTTTTGCTCTTTGCTGTGTATTGGCGAGAGGGAGGTATAATATGTCCTTGCGTCTTTTGACACGCAAGGATTATCCTTTGCTGGCTTTTTTGCCTGTAGGGCTTTTTCTTTTAGACCTTGTCAAATACCCCTATTCTACAGCTTATGACCGAAAATTACTTTGGAAAGTCATTCGGCTTCATGAACAGAGCCAGGGCCGGATGTATCTGCAAATTCTTTGGGCCAGTAAAATAGTGTACGCTTATTGCGGCCTGGTGCTAGCCAGTTTTATTGGCGCAGCCTCCGGGGGCTTTGATTTTCTTGTACTCTGCCTTTCTTTAGGATTGGTTTTAGGGATGTTTTTTTTGCCTGATTATGAAATAGAGGAAAGGATTAAAAAGAAATACCTGACGATGCAGATAGAGTTCCCGGAAATTTTGAACAAGATGACTTTGTTGTTGAGTGCGGGTCTGACGATACCCCGCGCCTGGGAAAAAATCGTACGCGATAATACGAAGGATACTGCACTATACATGGAATTAAACAAGACCCTCTTGGCTATCCAAAGCGGGACGCCGTATTTACAGGCGTATGAGGATTTTGCCAAACGCTGCCGCACTCCGGAAATTACCAAATTTATATCGTTACTGATCCAAAACATGAAAAAAGGCAACGCCGAGCTGGTTGCGGTGCTGACCTTGCTCGCTACGGAGTGCTGGGAAATGCGGAAAAACACTGCCAGGCGCTTAGGGGAAGAGGCCTCTACCAAATTGCTGCTGCCGATGATGTTGATGTTTGGGGCTATCCTTCTCATCGTCGCGACTCCTGCCGTGTTGGCACTGAAAGGATTTTAATAATACTGGAAGATTTGAAACCTGCTATTGTGAGCAACCAATACCATAAATATTGCCTACTAAAGGGAAAGCCAGTTTGACGATATCACGACAAGAGTATCAACGAAGGATGAATAAGGTACGCAATTTTCTTTCAAGAAAGGTTGATGGATGAGAATGAAAAAATTAGTTCAGCTCTTAACAATTACCGCAATAATGCTCATGTCTATATGTGGTATGGTCTTTGCCCAGGATATTACAGTGAAGGTGAACAGGGATACGGTGTTTTTCCCCGATCAAAAGCCTTTTATCAACTGCGACAGCCGGACTTTGGTCCCGGTACGTTTCATATCCCAGGAACTTGGAGCAAGTGTAAGCTGGGATGCCAATACCCAGACCGTCAATATTAATAATCGGGGTACTGCAATAAACCTTACTATAGGCTCTAAAATCGCCTCTGTTGGATCCGGACAAGTTACCCTAGATACAAGCGCAGAAATCGTCAATAGCCGTACGATGGTTCCTTTGCGTTTCGTTAGTGAGTGCTTAGGGGCGAAGGTGGAGTGGGTACAGGCGACACAGACGATCAATATTTGGTCGGCGAATTATATGAGCGATGCTGCTCTGATTAACAGCGACCTGCGTTTGGGTACTCCTCCAGCGGGAACTTCAAGAACAGAATTATCTGTTGCAGTAGTATATTTTTATACAACTCCTGTTGAACCTCAAATGGCCGACTTAAAAGAAATCATTTATAAGCATTTGGGTAGTGCCGGTGATCCTGTGTATGAGTATGCAGCTATGAAAACGAGTGGGAAGATTAGTTTAAGAGCTAAGGAATGGACAATAAGCGGAAAAACTGTTCAAGTAGGGGACTCTGGCGGGTCACTTACTGTAACGATCTGGAACTAATGGAGGGCAATCAATGAAAAAGCTGATTTTTATAGTCACCCTCCTGAGTCCCTTGTTTCTAGGATCGTCTGTTTGGGCTATGACCCTAGAGGAAGCAGTCAATGCAGCAAATACAGAGTTAAGGATAGATTATTATGTCCCTGAAAATATTGATGGTTTATCATTAAGTTCTGCAATGTGGGAGGCCCATAAAATACTTGTTTATGGTGGACTTGAAGCTGTTCCAGTTAAAGACCAGGATATTTCCCAGGGACAATATCGCTATATTGGATATACACGTTTTGGCGATCTAATGCCGAATCCCGACTTTCCACCGGATCATGATGCTACTACAGTAATTAATAACTGGGATTGGCAAGACCCCTGGAACCCACCATTAAATCAATGGAACGACCAAATTTGGGATCGCTTGTCAAGCAATGAACCATTTATTAAAGCAAATTTAGCCGAAAAATACCCTACCCTATT
>DHRG01000045.1 GCA_002408285.1 Peptococcaceae bacterium UBA5318
TAGAGTTTCAGGAAGATAAGGCGTTGATTAACAGCGACCTGATACTGCGGACGCCACCGGGACATCGAAATAACGTGGAATTAGCAGCAATTGTAGACTATTGCTATGACATGCCCATAGCACCGCAGATGGAGGACCTGCGGGAATTGGTAGAAAAAAGATTGGGCAGCAGGACCAGCGAAGTGATGGATTATGCCATCCGGAAAACCAGCAGTGCAGTACGGCTGGAGAGAAAAGAGTGGCTCATTGACGGGATGCTGGCGTCGGTTTCCGACTCCATTCTTGGGCTTACTGTGACAATCTGGATCAACGGGGGGCCGCCGAAACGATGAGAAAAATCAGCGTTTTTTGCGCTCTCCTGGTTTCCCTTTTCTGGGGAGGCGTGGCCTTGGGGGCGGCGACGGTACCCCTGGAACAAGCTGTGCAGACAGCCAACCGGGAGTTAAATGGTATCTGGTATACACCGACGGCCAAAATCAATGTCAATGGAACGGCCCGGGAGCTTTCCTTAAATGCGCAGGTCTGGAATGAACATGAGGTTCTGGTCTATGGCGGGCCGGATGTGGTGCCCAAAGCCGAGCAGGACTTCACAGGCGGGCATTACCGCTACCTGGGCTATACCCCTCAGGGCGACCTGATGCCCGACCCGAATTTTCCTCCGGACCACAGCGCCACCACCCTCATCAACAACTGGGACTGGAAAACTTCCCCATGGGGAGGGAGTGTTCCAGATTGTATGGAAGTAAACAAATGGGATGACTTACCGGAGAATGAGGAGTTCATTAGGGACAACCTCTATACCAAATACTTTTTGGACGGGCAAGGGAACCCCTTAAAAAAACCGCTGTTTAACGACGGAAGTCCGCCCAATAATGCCGCTGAATGGTATAAAATAACAAAAATTCTGCAGCCCCGGACCAGTGTGACACCCGGTTTAGGCCGGATGTGGCATACCTGGAACGGCTCCCTCTGGTATATTACGGTGATTCTTCCGCGGGAGATTACCAAGAAAATAGATATTGAAGTGGTATCCCTTGCTAACCCCAGCCCGGTCCTTGTGAAAACGAACCAGTTTGCTACGGTGGAAGTAAAAAATAACGGGAACAAAAAAACGGCTTTCGAGCTGCAGTATTCTGTGAACGGCGCGGTAATTAAAACAGCGCCCATGTCCCTGGAGGCGGGAGAAAGCGCCTCCAACGGCTTCAACTGGTCCGCCCCGGAGAGTGCGGGGAAAGTAATCCTTAAAGCCGAGGCAGTTCCCGTACTGAATGAAACCAGAATAGATAATAACGTAAAAACCACCCAGGTTGATGTCAACCGTTTAAAGAAACCCATCTGCCCGAATCAGAACAAAGTGGATTACACCTGGACAGAAACCTATTCATGGATTGTCCATCACGACAGCGTCTGTTTGGATGATCCAGGACCCCCGCCTACCTATAGCGACTGCTCCTGGGATCAAGAATTCAGTGAAACAGTGACTTACAAGGAAAGCCTCAGCGCTACGGTTACAGTCAACACCAAGCAGGGAATCCCCACCGACCCGGATAATCCCAAAGATTCAGACCGGGAAAGCCGGGGTTCCTGGGAAATCATTCCTTGGGCTCAAAAGAAAGGATTAAACCCAAATGAAGTGACGCGTTCAGGCTATGGCTTTGAAGTAAAAGTACAGACACTATATGACAATGATTGGGAAGAAAAAGTTCCTGCTGAAGCCAGTCCTCATGGCGGTACTTTCAGCGGACCTACGGAAGTAACGGCAGAATTTTACGATCCCCGAGGCGCCTATGTCGCCAGAGTCAGGTTGGTTCCCACCGTCGGGAAAGCGGGTCAACGGAGCATCACCTGGGAACTGCCTCCAAAAAGATATGAATTTAGCGATGGTACGTCGGTATGGGAAAGGAAACACTACACCAACGTCAAGGACCCCGATGGGAAATATCTTGTCAATGTCACTGTAACTGGGGCGGGTCATGATTTATGCCTGGTAAGGGAAAAAGAAGCGACTATTTACGGCGACATGTGGGATGATTCCTATACCCGGCCATCTAATAAGTATGAGTAAATAAAAGGAATCTAAGAGCGTGTGGGGCTGTTTCATATGTAATGATATGGGGCAGTCCTTTTTATTTCCCCATGCAGGAATGTCGGTTCATGTGTTCTTACCAACTTTGAAAGTGAATGGGATGCCGAACGTTCCATAGCGAAGATGGCGAAACAGCCTGGGCGAAGCGCAGGATAAAAATCACAGCCGCAAACAGGACGTTTGCGGCAGGGCAATTTGAGCCATGGAGGGCGAATATTGCCCGGTATGATTTTTGCCAAGCAAGCCCTAGTCTGTTCCATCCCGAGCTTCTGGAACGGGAGCGCATCAATTCACTTTTTTATAGGCATATTTCTTGTACTGGGACAATATATTGTATGGATCAGGCTATGCTTTTCCAAAGCGGGAGGTTCACAAATGGCAAAGATCATTCTAAATCTGAATAGGAATCAGGGGCAGCGGGAAAAAGAAAGCCTGACTAAAGACGGCAAAATACTGCCCGCTTGGTTTCTTACGTTGCCGGTCCATTTAAGATCACTGGTGGAAAAGGGTATCGGGATCGAAATGGACGGGATAGAGGAAATACGTTTGCGGATCGGGCGGCCGTTGGTTTTTCGCAGCAGGGAGGCGGAGCTCACCATAGACCCGGCCGGATGGCCTACGGCGGAATTAAGCCAGGGGGTCGTTATTACGCGCGCAGATCTGGATAGGACCCTCCAAAACTTGAGTCAAGGCTCTTTATATGCCTGGGAGGATGAGTTCAAAAATGGTTTTCTGACGCTGCCGGGCGGGCACCGGGTCGGGCTGGTTGGCCGGGGTGTATTGGACAAGGGGTCCTTGAAAACTTTAAAGGATATCTCGGGGCTCAATTTCCGGATCGGACATGAGGTTTTGGGGTGTGCGGATGAGGTTATGCCCTATCTGTTTAGGGGGAGGCAGGTTTTACATACTTTGATCATTTCGCCTCCTCAATGCGGGAAGACGACTCTGCTGCGGGATATGGTCCGCCAGTTCAGCGACGGAATGAGGACGTTGAGGTTTAACGGGGTCAACGTGGGTTTGGTAGATGAACGGTCTGAGATTGCCGGTATGTACCTGGGTGAGCCGCAGTTTGCTATCGGACTGCGGACGGACGTCCTGGACGCTTGCCCGAAGGCTTTGGGAATGATGATGCTGATTCGGTCCATGTCACCCGCGGTCATTGCCACCGACGAAATCGGCAAAATGGAAGATATAGAGGCTTTGACGCAAGTTTTGCAAGCGGGCGTTTCCGTCGTGACCACGGTTCACGGAGATTGTTACGAAGATATTTGCAAGCGGCCTGTGCTGCGGGATTTATTAGACTGGCAGTTTTTTGAACGGATCGTTGTTTTAAGCAGACGTGAAGGGGCGGGCACTTTGGAGGCCATTTTAGACGGAAAGACCCGGGAGAGGGTGAAAAAAATATGCTGAAATTGATTGGCGCGGCCATCATCCTGAGTAGTTGCGGAGCGGGGGGATTAAAGATAGCGCACGTTTATCAGGAGCGCACCCGGGTTTTGCGGTTTTTACAAAATGGCCTGAATTTACTGGAAACGGAAATCAATTATATTTCAACACCCCTGCCGCTGGCCTTACGCCGGGTCAGCGAAAAATTAACGCAGACTCCCCGCATCCTTTTCGGCAAAGCTGCCGATATCCTTCAAAAGGAGGAAGGAGTCACGACGAAGGAAGCCTGGGAAAGAGGGATCGCCGAATTAAACCACCGGGTACCTTTGACCCGTGAGGAAATCGGTATTCTCTCCGTATTTGGCTGCGGGCTGGGTATTTCTTCAAAAGAAGATCAATTAAAAAATATCAGCTTAGCCCGGGAACAGTTGCGTATGGCGGAAAAAGCCGCTGATGAAGCCAGAGAGAAAAATCAGCGGATCTGGCAATATATGGGATTTGGACTGGGGGCAGCGGTTGTCCTGATACTTTTGTAAGTTAGGGGAGCGGTTATGAACATTGAACTCATCTTTCAAATTGCGGGGATCGGCATTCTTACCTCTATCTTTCACACCGTTTTAAAACAGGCCGGGAAAGAGGAATATTCATTTATCGCCACGTTGGCAGGCGTTTCTATCGCCTTGATCATGGTCATTCAACTCCTTGCCGATTTATTGACCAAAGTTAAGAGCGTATTTTTCTTGTCATAGGGGGAAACATGGAAGTTCTGCAAGTAGTAGGGATCGGACTGATAGGGACGGTTCTGGCGGTCATTGTCAAAGAGCGAAATAAAGAGTTGGCTATGCTGGTCAGTATGGTAACCGGACTTGCCATTTTCTTCTTTGCCCTGGGAAAAATCAGCGCGGTGATGGATGTCCTGGAAAACTTAGCGACGCGGGCCGATATAAATATGTTTTATCTGACTACTGTTTTGAAGATTATGGGTATTGCCTATATTGCCGAGTTTGGCGCTCAGATCTGCCGGGATGCCCAGGAAAACTCGACCGCTACAAAAATTGAATTCGCCGCCAAGGTGTTGGTAATGGTTTTGGCCTTGCCAATTCTCGTGGCGATTTTGGAATCAATCCTCCGGTTGATTCCCTAAGGTGGTTAAGATGATTAAAAAAGCGCTGCTGACGTTTTTACTCCTGATGTTTTGTTGTCCCGCCGGTGTTTTTGCAGAGGATTTTGAAGCCGCGCCCCTAAGTATGGCGGAACAGCAGCAAAAAAATTTAGATCTGCGGGAATTGGAAACATTTTTGCATGAGGTCGATCAAGAGGTACAGTCTTATTTGCCGGAAATCTCTTTTACGCAGATGATTGAGTCTTTTAAAAAAGGAGATTTGGAGCTATCGCCTCATCAGATAATGGATGGGATCATTCGTTATTTTTTTCGGGAGATTACTGCGAATCTTTCACTGTTGGGAAAACTGCTGATCGTTGCCGTTATCTGCTGTGTCCTGCAAAACCTGCAAGCAGCCTTTGAGGGCGGGACGATCGCCCGGTTGGCCTATTTTGTATGCTTTCTGGCTATCATCACTATTGCTCTTGGTTCCTTCAAGGTTGCAGCAGCGGCAGGTTTGGCGTCCATAGACAAGATGGTTACCTTCATGAAATTACTGCTGCCGGTTCTTTTAGTGCTCTTGACAGCCATGGGGGGATTGATAAGCGTAACCTTGCTGCAGCCGTCTTTGCTGGTCTTTTTAAGTTTTATGAGTGCGTTTACTCAAGGAATTATTTTTCCTTTGATATATTTGAATGCCGTTTTGGGCATCGTCAATAATCTTTCCGAACGTTATAAGGTTTCGCGTCTATCCGGTCTGGTTAAACAGCTTACGAAGGTGGGAATCGGGCTGGTACTGACCCTTTTTATCGGGGTGATTACCGTAGAAGGAGTGGCAGGGGCTGTGGTGGACGGAGTGACCTTGCGGACAGCTAAGTTTATGACTGGAACGTTTGTGCCGGTAGCCGGAAGTATGTTTGCCGACGCGTTGGACGCCGTGATCGGCGGTTCGCTGCTCTTAAAAAACGCGGTCGGGCTGACAGGGGTTCTTGTTTTAGGGGCAATCATTTTATTTCCGGTGCTGAAAATTTTGGCTGTCGCTATTATCTACCGGTTGGCGGCGGCGCTCCTGCAGCCCCTGGGGGATTCCCTGATCGCCGATACTCTGGAAGACCTGGCAGGCAGTTTATTCCTGGCCTTTGCGGCTGTTTTGTCTGTGGCGATCATGTTTTTTTTAACGATCACCATCATCGTGGGAATGGCTAATTTTACGGTCATGTTGAGGTAGGTGAAGATATGCAGATCCTTTCGGAAATCATCAAGAACATTGTCGTCATTGTTCTGATTACCACGTTTCTTGATTTGCTTCTTCCTTCCGGCACTATGCAGCGCTATGTAAAATTTGTGATGGGCTTATTTATCCTGATATCCATAATCAATCCGGTCATCAGTCTGCTGGCCGGGAACGCCGGTTATGAGGTGCTGGCCTGGCAGGGGAATGGGCTGCCTGACAATGAAGAAGTGAAAGCAAAGGGAGAAGAATTACGGGCCGTAAACCAAAACCTGCTGTTAGCAGGGTACGGACAGCGGATGGAACAGCAGATGGAAGCAATGGTGAAGCTGGTGAAAGGGGTTCACAGCGTCAAAGCCCGTGTGGAGGTAAAAAGCGGGCGGCAGATCGGCTCTGTGGAGGGTATTCAAAAGGTCACTCTGGAGATAAATAGACCCGCCAAGCCGGTGGAACCCGTCGAAATCAAGATAGATTCCAAGGAACCGAAAGAGATCCGGGGGCCTGTAAACAAGGAGGAGATGGAAATAAAACAAGAGGCTACCGATATCCTCTGTCAGTTTTTTGGAGTGAAACCGGAGCAGGTCCAAGTGATTTTCCCGAAGACGGAGGTGAGAGAATGAGCGAGTTATATAAGTCTTTGTTAAATCTGCGGGGTAAGTATGGCATGTGGGGCATCGGTATGCTGGTTTTAGTGGGGGTGGCTTTCATGGTATTCCCCGGTCTGTTTTTGCATAGCGGGGTAAAATCGCCGGTCCCTGCAGGAGAGGTCATTAACGGCAGTCCGACGATTGCCGGGAATCCTTTACGCCAGTTGGAAGTCGAATTGGCTCAGCAGATTGGGCAGGTGTTAGGTCAAGTGGAAGGAGCCGGGGAAGTAATGGTTTCATTGACCCTGGAATCCGGGCCGGAAAAAGACTATGCCTTAAATGTCAGCGATGACCGGTCTACGGTAGAAGAGAAGGATACTAACGGGGGGACTAGGGTCACGACAGGCGTCAACCACAAGGCTGATGTTGTTTTTGCTCAGGGCCAGAAGGAAGCGCTGGTCATTAAAGAAATCGGGCCGCAGGTGAAAGGTATTTTGATTTTGGCGGACGGGGCCAAAGACAGTGAAATAAAAGCCAGACTTACGGTTGCTGTCGGCGCCATGCTGAATATACCGGCTCATCGGATTATGGTACTCCCGAAGGAAGGAAGGTGAGAAAATGACGGCCATTTTTATTCGTATAAAAAGTCTGATGATTTTTGGGCTGGTTTTATTGTCTGTGTCGATCGTCTGGATGGGGGTAATCAATTATTATAAGGTTGCAGAAATTCCGGCTGCCGGGAACGATCCACAGCCGCCGGCGCAGGAGGTGGTGACTGAACCAAAGGCGGCCCAGCCAACGGTTACGATTACTGAGCAGCCTCCTACGGTTACGAATAATGATTATTTCAGTGAATACCGGATGCAGCGGGATAAGGTGCGCAGTGAACGCCAGGAGGGTTATCGGGAGATTGTCAATAACCCTAATTCATCTGCTCAGATGAGGCAGGACGCTCAGCGGAAGTTAATCAAGATTACAGATAATCTGGAGATAGAAACAAAAATTGAAAACGCCCTTATTGCCAAAGGTTTTAAAGACGCTATCATCATGATCCAACCGGAAACGGTGATGGTCATCGTTCCTACTGCAGGCCTGAGACAAGACGAAATAACCAGGATTTCCGATGTTGTGGTAAAAATATCCGGATGCAAACTGGAGAATGTGGTGATAGTTCCCAAGGTTCAGTAAATCTGGTATAATTATCAACGTAAAGGAGGCGGAGCTTTTCATGGAAAATGAACTGTCGGAAAAATTCACCGAACAAACCGATGTCGGAATGGTGAAAATCGGCGATGAGGTCGTAGCCATCATTGCCGGTATTGCGGCCTCGGAGGTCAAAGGAGTAGCCGGTATGAGCGGCGGCATTGTGGGTGGAATTACCGAGTTCGTAGGCAAAAAGAACCCTTCAAAGGGTGTTAAGGTGGAAGTCGGTGAAAAAGAAGCCGCCGTAGATCTGTATGTGATTATGGAGTTTGGCGTTCGTATACCGGAAGTTGCCCATGAGATCCAGCAGAATGTCAAGAGAGCGATCGAGAATATGACAGGGCTGACCGTAGTAGAAATAAACGTTCATGTACAGGGAGTAAACTTTCCCAATGAAGTTAAGGAAGAGGACCATGTTCGGGTAAAATAATAGTAGGCCCACGCGGGCCTACTTTACTATGTTATATTTCGGGTGAAAAGGAGGGTTACTATGAATAATAATTGGGACAGGCTCTTGATCGGGATTATGTCGCTGGGTTATCTCGTGGCCTCCTGCTTTCTGATTGTGATGGCCTTTAACTGGGCGGATCCCCTGCTGTACGTAGAGCGATATTTAGACAATACAGAGGGTTGGGTGCTGGGTTTCGTCGGAGTTTTGGCTTTCATATCGGCCTTGGCCCTATTTGTTAGCAGTGTTTGTACCAAGGAGGTCAAGAAGGCGGCGCTGCATGAAACCAATCTTGGGCAAATTAAAATAACTGTGCCGGCTCTGGAACATCTGGTGACTAAATCGGCCAAAACGGTGCTGGGGGTTAGGGACGTCAAACCTTTGTTAAAGACCGAACCCGGCGGACTGAGTATTCAGCTAAAAGCTCACGTGACGCCGGATGTCAGTATTCCTAATGTGACGGCTGATTTGCAAAAGACGGTGAAAGACTATATGTTAAAGACAGCAGGTATTACTGTGAACGAGATTTTCGTTTTGGTCAATAAAGTGAGCTGGGACACGAAGAGTCGTGTCGAATAGGGGGAAAGATGATGTGGGAGCAAATTTTATCCGAAATACTCCATAATCGCTATGGCAGGTTTTTGGGAGTTGTTATCGGCCTGTTATTTGGCATATTCGTCCTTTTCCTGGGGTTTTTACAAACAATATTTGTTGCCTCCTGTATTTTTATAGGGTATATTATCGGTAAGCGTGTAGATGATAATGAAAGTATCAGGGAAATTATGGAGCGTCTCTTTAAGGAGAGATAGTGTGAAAAGACATGATGCAAGGGAATTAGTTTTACAGGCGTTATTTGCCATTGACCTTGGCAAGAACGATCATCGGATGATCCTGGATAGTCTGTGCCGGGAAAAAGACGTCGATGAAAATTCGTGGGAGTTTTGCAGGTATATTGTGGAAGGCGTAATTGAAAGACAAGCTGTAATCGATCGGTTGATTCAAAAGTATGCTGTACAATGGGAGTTGACCAGGATGGCCGGCGTAGACAGGAACATTCTGCGGTTGGCTCTTTTTGAGATTCTTTTCTCCTATGATGTGCCGGAGGCCGTTGCTACCAATGAGGCGATCGAACTGTCCAAGAGTTTCGGAAGTCAAGAGTCGTTTCGTTTTATCAATGGCATTTTAGGTAATATTCTGAAGGACTTGCCTGCAATTAAAAGGGCTGTAGAGCATTCCTGTAATGAATGAAAA
>DHRG01000030.1 GCA_002408285.1 Peptococcaceae bacterium UBA5318
GCAAATCTTATTATACGAGGAGTATTATAATGAGAAAATATATTTCCGGGATGAACTTCTTATCAAAGCGTGCATATCAATTGACACCTTATACAGCCGGAGAACAGCCCCAAGATAAGAAGTATATTAAACTCAATACGAATGAAAACCCATATCCTCCCTCTCCCCAAATTAATATGGAAATCACGGCGTCAATAGCGAAACTGCCACTATATCCTGATCCGGATTCAGAGGAGCTATGTGAAGCGATAGCATCTATCGAAAATATCCCTAAGGATTGTGTTTTTTGCGGCAATGGCAGCGACGAAGTACTTGCTTTTGTCTTTTATGCTTTCTTTGATGATGAGCTGCCTTTGTTGTTTCCTGATGTAACATATAGCTTTTATCCTGTTTTTGCAAATTTTTATAGCATACCGGTCCACAGGGTTCCGCTCGATAGAAATTTCAAGATAAATGCTGAGGATTATTTCCAATCTGCCGGCGGCGTTATTTTCCCTAATCCAAACGCGCCAACAGGAATCTATCTTGAAACTGATAACATCTGCAGATTGCTTGACTATCATGCTGACAAAGTCGTGGCGATAGACGAAGCATACATTGCTTTCGGAGGGCATAGTGTGGCTCCGCTAATCAAGCAATATCCTAATTTGCTGATTGTACGTACTTTTAGTAAATCTCATTCCCTTGCAGGATTACGGGTCGGTTATGCTCTTGGTCAGCCACATTTGATAAAGGGACTTATACGTGTTAAAAACTCCTTTAATTCCTATCCTGTAGACCGCATAGCCGCGGTAATCGCGAGAACGGCGATTTTGGATAAGGAATACTACGTTGGCATAAACAAAAAAGTTGCCGCAACTCGTGACAACTTTAGCACAGCATTGCTAGAACTTGGTTTTAATGTTTTACCTTCCAAAGCAAATTTTATCTTTGCTTCGCATACTTGTATGCCGGCAGAAAATTTATTTTCCAAACTAAAGGAGCGTGGTATTTTAGTGCGTTATTTTAACCAGCCCAGAATTGATAATTATTTACGTATTACGATAGGGACAGATAAAGATATGGATAAATGTATTGATGTTATCCGTGAACTTTTGGAGTAATAGTTCTAGTCTATGTCGTCACACGATTTCCACATAGCCTTACGTTCCATTTACCAGGGTTCTCCGTCCCTATATGAGATTTTTATTTGTACTTCTGAAATATCCTGTTTGATATCACGATAGCTTGTTCCCTTGTGGAATATATCAGAGGAGCAATCCTCTGACCGCCCTCCCCCCTGATGATGCCCAGCTTGAACATCAGTTGAACCGAGGCTTTGGCGTATTCACTGATATCATTTTCATCCTCAAAGAAGACATATTCCTGAGTTACAACCGGGTTAATCCCCAGAGCCTCAAGAAGCCTCGCGTACATACACGCCATCTCCTGCCGGGTAATCAGCCCCTCCGGGTCAAACCGTCCCTCGCCCCGGCCATTGGCAACGCCAAGTTTATTGGCTTTCAGCACATAGTCGTAAACGGTATCAATAAAGGGATTTTTCGCAGGCATTTCCGCCGTTTTCCCTGTCATGTATTCATAAAGTATTACCACAAGCTCGCAGAATTCCTCGCGGGTGATCTGATTCTGATAAAAAGATAAAAGCCTGCCTGACGGCATCCAACTGTTTTTGACCGCCGTGATCTCCAAAACCGCCCAATCCGAAGGATGGAATTCCTCCTGGGAATCCTGTTGATGAGCTATGGGCTGCAAAGCCTCCAATTGCGGGATCCCCTCGGAGTGACCCTTATGCTCTATGGTTCCCAGCAGTTGAAGATATCCGCCTTTTCCGACCACGCCGCCGCCGTCGTTGACAAAGGATTTGTTCACTGTCACCGTAGCGCCGTTTGTAATCGTCAGCGTCCCTTGCCGTTCTATCCGCAAAGTATCAAAAACAAGGTCGCGGTCAGCGACGACCTGCGCGTCGGAGGTAATCAGCGCCTCCTTGCCGATACCCTTCAGCCCCCCTTCAAAGATAAAGCCCCCGTTATCATGAAAAGTATTTTCCACGACAAGCCCTCCGTGGCGGAAGATTCTGATACTGGAACCCGGGTCTATGGTGAGATTGTCAAAAACGAGAATAATCCCGTCGATGTTGGCCCGGCCTTTGAATACCCCGTCTTGGACCACCCCTATATTTTTGGGGGGATGACCCATATTTTTTTCGACAATGCTCTTAACATGCCCCCCGTTGACGATCATGATGCCGTCATCATGGAATACGCCATAGAAGTTTCCCGTGATGCTGCCGGAATTTAAAATGGCGGCCCCGCCTCTGAGGTTCAGTCCCGAACCGATGACGCCTTTTAAGCTTGCCCCGTTCATCTCCAGAACGCCAAATTGGCTGTCATGCCGGATGGCATATACTCCCCCGATGATACTGCCGGTCCCATTGAGGACAAGCCGCTTTGTTTCGCGGGTCACCAAAGGCATTCCGCTGGGATCTCCGGTCCGGCCTTTATAATTATATTCGATTTTATGGGAATTAAGATCAATGGTATAACGGCCGCCGCCTAACACTACTCCATAATCTTCGTCATAGGCGTTGGCCCGGCTGAAAACAATGTCCTTTTGCAGTCTGATGTCCGCGTCGTCATCCGCCTCCAGGATTCTTCTCAACTCGTCCACGGAAGAAACGTCAACCGTATTTCCTGCATATACAACGTTAACATTGGCAAAGCTCATCATCCCCATGATGAGCAGGGCTGCCGCTAATAAAGCTTTAAGTCCTTTCATGGCCATCCTCCTTACTTACATAAGTCCCAATATACTTCTCCAAGCATAATACGAGCCATCCCTTCGCTGACATGGCGAAGCTAAGGGGGATCGAACACCTCTTGACTGCCAGTCAAGCGTTCTCCCACTGAATTACAGCCCCTGAATGTTAAATATGCTGTATGGGGCTCCCAACTGCGCTAATTACACTGACCTTAAAGATTTATCTATAAAATATTCTGCCGTTCTCTACGGTTAAAGAGAATCCGTAAAATATGGACTTTCTGTTTTTTATCATTAACAATATAGAATGAGCTATAGTTTTCAACCGGGAGTTTACAAATACACATTGAAGCAAACTGCTTGTCCTGAACGATATTATGCCGCGGGGGCATTTGTACCAGTGTCAAAACCAAATTCCCTCTAATCTCTGCGAATACTTCCTCAACCGGACGGCCAATTCCCTTTTTAACGGATCTGAGCCCCTCGTCCAGCAAACGGTATAGTTCATGTCTTCCGCTTAAACGTTCGTACTCAGCATTAGATAAGACAACCAAAATCCGAGATTTCATTATATTTTATTACGCAAATCCGAACTCGGCCTAATAGTTGCCATAACAACACCTCCTAAAACATCTATTCATATTTTATCGAAATATTGATATACCGTCAAATAAATATGATGGTAGGGGGCTCTGCCCCATGCGCCGGGAGGGATTCGATCTACCCGGCTCACACAAAAATAAAACTCACCCGAAAAGTGAGTTTTATTTTCTGAGAAGTTAAAAGATACCGGAACTTAGCATGGTTAAGGGGAGGCGTTAACCAACGCTAACTAATTAGAGTTTATACAATAATACTTTTTCTAAAAATGATACGGGCACATAAGTATATTCATTAATAATAACCGGAGAAGCTTCTAAAATATAGGGTATCTTCTCGTTGGCGACATATATATTATCGCCGATTCTCAGTTTGGCTGACGCCTCGCCTTTAGTTAACAGAACACTCTGGTCCTCATCCCTCCAGATTACCGTATAGCCTAATTTTTCCGCCGCCAGGCGCAGAGGTATCATTACTACTTGATTGTCCCGGTTCATGACCGTCTTAATTTCTAAGCCCTCTATAACTATTTTACTTCCATCTTTAACTGTTAAACTGTCCTTCAGTTCGGCCAAATCAATGGCAAATTCAGGGATGCCCATGGCTCCGGGCGCTATTTCATACTTGGAAAAGACAATTACGATATCGTTATCTTTTAAATAAAAATCTTGGGTATCACTAATACTCTTAAATCCCATATCTCCTTCAAAGAACATTTCTTCTTTATCCTGAGAGCGCAGTTCTATCTGCTTGGCTATTTCAGTATTTATTCTCGTTTTATAATCTGCTCCCTCCGGAAATAAATCTTGTAAATGTATCGGCATATTAGCCTTTTTATCAATATTGATACAACTTACAACGGTCATGCCGTTTGCTCCGGCGGTATAAGTATAGTAAGTTAGCGTAAATGAAAGATAGTCTTCGTTGTTGGTTTTCAGGTCATACTCAATGAAAAGCTGATATGGTCTTATTTCCCAGCCGTTCTTTTGCGCTTCCTGGTAATATTCCTCGGCTTGCCTTTCAATATCGTCCTTGGCTTTTGTAACTTGCTTTTCAATGAAATAATTTAATTGTTCCTGGAAATCAGCATTAGTTAACCCCGAAATTACCGGGTAAGTAATATTGATTTCTAAGAAATCATTTTTGCTCTGAATTTTTTTTGCGGTAATCAGATCACTCTTCGGAGCAACAACGGCAGCGTTGCCGTCACCGCTCGCGGCAACGGTTAATTCCTGCTGTTCCGCGGTAATGGTTGGGTCCGGCGGGGTTGGGGCCGCGAATGCAGTATTGCTGAATAAAAAACATCCCATTAGTCCTAATGCCACCGTTTGTTTGATTTTCATGTGGATTACCTCCTTGTTTCCCGTTGTTTTGTCAGCGCTATGTATACGCCGCGGCAGAATGGGAACCGTGTTTTCATTCTTTCCCGGGGATAATCTCTAAAATAAATCTACCCCTGTTTATAAGACGACAATTTTGGGATTATGTTCCCGCTAAAGTTTTCCATTTTTTTATTAAAACCGCAATTTACGAATATAATTGCCTCCAAACAGGTTCTATGTATTTTTACAAAAACACAAAAAACACAAGCTTATACAATGACCCGTTGGATAAAGCTTAAGAAAAATCTACCCATGTATTCTGGCCTGGAATCTTTAATCGGTTTTTTTTGCAAGTTTAAATTTCACTAACTGTAAATTTGTCAATATTCTTTCCATTAATGTGCTCCCCCTTTTTGGTATATGGATAATCCAAAGTGGAGTTGGAGTTATACATCTTCTCCCAAGTTCCTAAAAACTCCAGCCGTGATATTTCATATTATACAAATGTCCAACATGAAGCTTGAAAATCATCTGATTAATCCGCTTGATTTGAGTTTCGGTCTTTTTATCACAAGCCGCTATAATTCCTTTTTCCTGCTC
>DHRG01000053.1:0-1327 GCA_002408285.1 Peptococcaceae bacterium UBA5318
TGTAGCCAGTATTCAGGAATAAACCAAAGATCTTAAATAGATGAGTATAGAAAAAGCAGGATCCCATTTCCTGCTTTTTCTTTCCTTGTACTTATCTTATTGAAGCGCTGCCGCATTTAGCGGCAGCAATCAAGGAAATAAGTACCGGAATGAACACGCAAGGAAACTGAATTATGTGTTCCTTCCTTGACATGATAGATGGCTTGTGATAAATTATATGATGTTATGGATAAAATACCTGTAATGTGGGGATTAGCGGGAGGTGGCAATAATGCGGGTAGCGATTACACTAGCCTGTACAGAGTGCAAACAACGCAACTATACATCTTCAAAGAACAAAAAGAATGTTCCCGATCGTGTAGAACTGAAGAAATACTGCAAATTCTGTAAGACACACACGGCTCATAAAGAAACAAAATAAGTTTACTCCTTCTGAATGTCAATCCCGGCCCTCAGAAATAGCAATATAAAAGAGAGCGCGGGTCAGAGTTATATATGTCTGTAATACTGTAAGGATGTGGGTTAAATGAGTGTTGCCAAAGGAGAAAAGGTGGGGCTTGTTGATAAAACAAAGAAGCTCTACCGCGGAGTAACCCAAGAACTAAAAAAGGTTCATTGGCCCAACAGAAAAGAACTCGTCACCTATACACTCGTCGTATTGGCTTCCGTACTTATTGTCGGAGTGGCCTTATGGGCGATTGATGCAATTGTGGGAACCCTTATGAATTTGATTATAAAGTAATACCGTAGTAACGGGAAAGAAGGGAGGGCCCTATCCGGCCGGATAGGGGGCTTCTGACGATGGAAAAAAACTGGTACGTTATTCACACTTATTCAGGATATGAGAATAAAGTGAAAGCCAACCTGGAAAAGCGCGTGGAATCAATGAACGTTGGAGATAAGATTTTTCGGATCTTAGTTCCGATGGAAGATGAAATTGAAATTAAAAACGGCAAAAGAAAAATAGCCAAGCGTAAGGTGTTTCCCGGCTATGTGCTGGTAGAAATGGCGATGACGGATGACTCTTGGTATGTTGTCCGTAATACTCCGGGTGTCACGGGATTTGTAGGGACTGGTTCCAAGCCGATTCCCTTGCAGGAAACGGAAATCAAAAAAATCCTTAAACACATGGGTATGGAAGAAGCCAAACCAAAAGTGGCGTTCCAGGTGGGTGAAAGCGTCAAGGTCATTTCCGGACCGTTCCAGAATTTTATCGGGATGGTTGAGGAAGTCTTTCCTGATAAAGGGAAAATCAAGGTGCTTGTGGCAATGTTTGGGCGGGAAACCCCCGTGGAGATCGATTACAGCCAGGCGCAAAAAACATATT
>DHRG01000053.1:1475-14898 GCA_002408285.1 Peptococcaceae bacterium UBA5318
TTGATTTGAAGTGGGAGGGCATATAAAGCCCGTTTTATACCACATTACAGCTAAGGAGGTGTACCAAAATGGCAAAGAAAGTTATCGGCTTTATTAAATTGCAATGCAGCGCTGGTAAAGCTACTCCTGCGCCCCCTGTTGGTCCGGCTTTGGGACAACATGGCGTTAACATTATGCAGTTTTGTAAGGAATTTAATGAGAAAACCGCTAAGCAGGCGGGATTAGTAATTCCGGTTGAAATAACGGTATATGCCGACCGGTCTTTTACTTTTGTATGCAAAACGCCGCCGGCCGCTATTCTTTTAAAAAAAGCCGCCGGGATTGAAACTGCTTCAGGCGAACCAAACAAGAAGAAAGTTGCCAAGGTGAACAAAACAAAAGTACAGGAAATTGCCGAATTAAAAATGGCGGACTTAAATGCCGCTTCTGTTGAGGCTGCCATGAGTATGGTTGAGGGAACTGCCCGCAGCATGGGGATTGAAATCGTCGAAGGTTAATCGGGAATATTGTGGGAGGAGAGATCCGGCATTACCACAAAGGAGGAATTAGAATGTCTAAACATGGTAAACGGTATGACGACGCTGTCAAACAGTATGACAAGAATACGCTATATGAAGCCAAACAAGCGTTGGAACTGGTAAAAAACTTGGCCAAAGCGAAGTTTGATGAAACGATTGAGATAGCCTTTAAACTGGGGGTGGATCCCCGCCACGCCGACCAACAGGTTCGCGGAGCCGTCGTGCTCCCGCATGGAACAGGGAAAACGCGCACAGTATTAGTCTTTGCCAAAGGTGAAAAAGTTAAAGAAGCTGAAACCGCCGGCGCTGATTTTGTAGGCGCTGAAGATATGATCGCCAAAATCCAGGGCGGTTGGTTCGGATTTGAAGTTGCTGTTGCCACGCCGGACATGATGGGGATGGTGGGAAAATTAGGTAAGCTTTTAGGCCCCAAAGGCCTGATGCCCAATCCTAAGGTAGGGACCGTAACCTTTGATGTTGATCGGGCCGTCAAAGAAATAAAGGCCGGGAAAGTAGAATACCGTGTTGATAAAACGGGTATTGTGGCGGCTCCCATTGGCAAAGCTTCTTTTGACCTCGAAAAACTGCAGGAGAACTACCAGGCGCTTGTGGACGCCCTCATAAAAGCCAAACCGGCCGGAGCGAAAGGGCAGTACATTAAGACTGTTACAGTTTCTTCGACCATGGGGCCCGGCGTTAGGCTTAACCCTCTCAAACTCAGCTAGATTTTTTGATACCTATCATCAGGAAGTATAAGTTTGGGATGGCACAGGTGCAACATCGACTTTCCCCGTCGCCAGAGGCTCGGCGTAAGCCAAGTTTTCTTTATAAATTGAATACCCCACTGACTGTAGACAGCAGGTGCGCTTTGCTCAAACCAAAAAGGCCTGCCGAAGTCGGACTCAGAACTGTTCAAATTCAAACAGTTGTGACCTCCGTTTGTCTGCGGGGGTCTTCTTTTATCCAATAGTAAATCATTTCAAAGAAAGGAGGCGTATCTATTTTGAGTAGCCTAGCAGAGAAAAAACAAATGGTCGCACAAATCAAAGAACGATTGGAAAAAGCCCAGTCTGTTGTAATTGTCGAATACCGGGGCTTAACAGTCGCGGCGGATACAGAACTCAGGGCTAAACTGAGAAAAGCGGGCGTTGAGTATAAGGTATTAAAAAACACGCTGGTCAAAAGGGCGGCGGATGAAATCGGTGTTTCCGGTTTGGATGAATACCTTCAAGGCCCGACTGCCTGGGCGTTCAGCTTAAAAGACCCCGTAGCGGCTGCCAAGGTCCTGCTGGATTTTGCCAAGACCCATGATAAGTTTAAGATTAAGGGCGGGATCATGGAAAATAAGGCTTTTGCAGCGGCAGGCGTTAAGACTCTGGCTGATTTGCCGCCGCGCGAAGTATTACTGGCGCAGGTTGCGGGAGCTATGCAGAGCCCGCTTGCCGGTATGGCTAACGTATTACAGGGGCCGCTGCGCAAGTTTGGTTATGCCCTGGAAGCGCTCAGGAAACAAAAAGAAGAAGCGTAAGCGCGTAACCGTAATCCGGTGCGCAATAATATCAATTTAAAATTATGAAAAATATCAAGGAGGTTTATTTACATGTCTAAAATCAACGAAATTATTGAAGCCGTTAAAGGTTTAACCGTTTTAGAATTGTCCGAGCTGGTCAAGGCTTTTGAAACAGAATTTGGCGTATCCGCCGCCGCTCCTGTAGCGGTTGGGGTGGCCGCTGCTCCGGCGGCTGCCGCTGAGGCTGTTGTGGAGGAACAGACAGAATTTGACGTTATCCTCACGGCTGCCGGTGAAAAGAAGATCAATGTTATTAAAGTCGTTCGCGAACTGACCGGGTTAGGCTTGAAAGAAGCCAAAGACTTAGTCGACGGGGCCCCCAAGCCTGTTAAAGAAAAAGTTGCAAAAGAAGAAGCGGAAGCTGTTAAGGCCAAGCTGGTTGAAGCTGGAGCGAGTGTTGAGATCAAGTGATTTTTGGTAAGCAAAAAACAGCTTGAGGAGGGCGCCCTTAGGTGCTCTCCTTCTTTACACTATCGGAAAGTATAAAATGTATTGACAGTCATTCCAGTATATGCTAAAATTCTAAAATGCGACTCGTGTTTTTTGATGGTAATAATAGGCTAAGAAAGGTACAATTATACAAGAATGGTGAATAATGCATGGTATAAAAGGTAAGACTACATAAACGGATAAAAAATAGCAAGGTTTATGACCTTGCTATTAGGTATTTATTTTATATGCTAAACGAGGGCTAAGGGGTGAGGGTATTAATGCGTCATCCGGTACAAGTGGGAAAAAGGACCAGGGTGAGTTTTGCAAGAATCAAAGAAGTACTTGAAATGCCCAATTTAATTGAAATCCAACAGAATTCATACCAGTGGTTTCTCGATGAGGGGCTCAAGGAAATGTTTAATGACATTTCGCCCATTCAGGATTTTACAGGGAACCTAGTACTGGAATTTATTGATTACAGTTTAGGCGAGCCCAAGTATTCTGTGGAAGAGAGCAAGGAGCGGGATGTTACTTTTGCCGCCCCCTTAAGGGTTAAAGTAAGACTCATCAATAAAGAAACCGGTGAAGTGAAGGAACAGGAAGTCTTTATGGGGGATTTCCCTCTCATGACCGACAAAGGCACTTTTATTATCAACGGGGCTGAAAGGGTTATTGTCAGTCAGTTGGTAAGATCCCCGGGTGTATATTATACCGAACAAATAGATCCCAGCGGGAAGAAAGTATATGGGGCCACGATTATTCCGAATCGCGGCGCCTGGCTGGAATTTGAAACAGATTTAAATGACAACATCTTTGTCAGAGTCGATAGAACACGAAAGCTCCCTGCGACAGTACTGCTGCGGGCTTTGGGTTTTAGCAGCAATGGTCAGATAGCCGAGTTATTTAAGGATGATGAGAGGGTTCGTCTTACTTTAGAACGGGATCACACCGAATCGGAAGACGAGGCTTTGGTGGAAATTTACAAACGCCTCCGCCCCGGAGAGCCGCCGACGGTGGACAGCGCCAGATCCTTGTTGAACACATTGTTTTTTGACCCGAAACGCTATGATTTAGCCCATGTGGGACGCTATAAGCTAAATAAGAAACTCAAGGTCAACATCGACCCTCAAATCAGAACTATCACCAGGGAAGATATTATTGCCTGTATTCAATATCTGATCCGCTTAATGAACGGCGAAGGTAAACCTGATGATATCGACCATTTAGGAAACAGGCGCTTGCGGTCCGTAGGGGAGTTGCTGCAAAACCAGTTCCGGATCGGTTTATCCAGGATGGAACGCGTCGTGCGGGAACGCATGACTATCCAGGACGTAGATGTTATTACGCCGCAGGTCTTAATCAATATCCGGCCGGTGGTGGCGGCTATCAAAGAATTTTTCGGATCCAGTCAGTTGTCTCAGTTTATGGATCAGACTAATCCGCTGGCGGAACTGACACACAAACGCCGTTTGAGCGCCCTGGGTCCCGGCGGTTTGTCCCGGGAAAGGGCTGGATTTGAAGTGCGGGATGTTCATTATTCCCATTATGGCCGCATGTGTCCCATTGAAACGCCGGAAGGCCCCAATATCGGATTGATTGGCTCTTTAAGCACGTATGCCCGGATCAATGAGTTCGGTTTTATCGAAACGCCTTATCGAAAAGTCGATAAGGAAAAGGGAAAGGTCACAGACGAGATCGTTTATTTGACGGCGGATGAAGAGGATCATTATATCGTTGCCCAGGCCAACGCGCCGCTGGATGAAGAAGGCTGTTTTGCCGACAACAAAGTCAATGTTCGGTATTTTGACGAGATTCTTGTTGTTCCAGCGAATCAGGTCGACTTTATGGACGTTTCACCTAAACAGGTCGTTTCCATCGCCACGGCTATGATCCCCTTTTTAGAACATGATGATGCCAACCGGGCTTTAATGGGGGCGAACATGCAGCGCCAGGCTGTTCCGCTTTTACGGACGGACTCGCCCTATGTGGGTACCGGCGAAGAATATAAAGCCGCCAAAGACTCCGGTGTAGTGGCAGTAGCGAAAAACGGCGGCGTTGCCGATAAGGTGATGGCTGACGAGATCGTCATCAAAACGGCGGAAGGCCGCCGGGAAACATATAAACTGACTAAATTCTGCCGGTCTAATCAAGGTACTTGTATCAACCAGAAACCGATCATCCAAAAGGGAGAACAGATTGAAGCCGGGCAGGTTATTGCCGACGGGCCTTCTACTGATCAGGGTGAACTGGCTCTGGGCAGAAATGTCCTGGTGGCCTTTATGACCTGGGAAGGTTATAACTATGAAGATGCTGTTTTGCTAAGCAAGAAACTGGTCAAAGAGGATTATTTCACCTCTATTCACATAGAAGAGTATGAATGTGACGCCAGGGATACTAAGCTCGGGCCGGAAGAGATCACCCGGGATATTCCCAACGTGGGCGAAGATGTTTTAAAAGATCTGGATGACCGCGGAATTATCCGCATCGGCGCAGAGGTGCGTCCCAGCGATATCCTGGTAGGAAAGGTCACGCCTAAAGGCGAAACGGAACTGACCGCAGAAGAACGTTTATTGCGGGCTATTTTTGGGGAAAAAGCCCGGGAGGTCCGGGATACTTCACTGCGGGTCCCCCATGGAGAAGCGGGAAAAATCGTGGATGTGAAGGTTTTCTCCCGGGAAAACGGGGATGAACTGGCTCCCGGTGTAAACCAAATCGTTCGTGTTTATATTGCCCAGAAACGCAAAATTTCCGAAGGTGATAAAATGGCCGGACGCCACGGCAATAAAGGCGTTATTTCGCGGATTATGCCCGAAGAGGATATGCCCTTTCTGCCGGACGGGACACCCATTGAAATCGTCCTGAATCCGTTAGGCGTACCCTCCCGTATGAATATCGGACAGGTGCTGGAAACCCACTTGGGCTGGGCAGCTAAGACTCTGGGAATACGCGTAGCCACACCGGTATTTGATGGCGCGACCGAGCAGGACATCAAGGAAATGTTTAATGAGGCAGGACTGCCGGAATCTGGGAAAACCATTCTCTATGATGGCAGAACCGGGCTGCCCTTTGATAATGAAATTACTGTAGGCAACATGTATATGCTGAAACTGGCCCACTTAGTGGATGACAAGATCCACGCCCGGTCAACAGGCCCCTACTCTCTTGTTACGCAGCAGCCTCTTGGCGGTAAAGCCCAGTTCGGCGGACAGCGTTTTGGTGAAATGGAAGTGTGGGCCTTGGAAGCCTATGGATCCGCTTATACCCTGCAGGAAATTCTAACCGTCAAGTCGGACGATGTAGTAGGCCGGGTGAAGACGTATGAAGCCATTGTAAAAGGTGAAAACGTGCCCGAGCCAGGCGTTCCAGAATCTTTCAAGGTGTTGATCAAAGAACTGCAAAGCCTTTGCCTGGACATTAAGGTTCTTTCGGAAAACGATGAAGAGATCGAAATCCGGGAACTTGATGAGGATATCAACGAGGCGGCCAAAGAGTTGGGGCTTGATATCCAAACGACGGAACAACTGCCTTTGATGGAGGAGTTGAGCGAAAGCGTACCTGAAGAGGATTCTGAGGAAATGTTTGTTGAATTTGCCACAGGAATCGAGGAAATAAGCGATGAAGAAGTAAATGATGCGGAAATAAATGATGAGGAAATTGATGAAGGAATAAGTGGCGAAGAAATAAATGATGAAGAAATAAGTGATGAAGAAATAAGTGATGAAGAAATAAGTGATGAAGAAATAAGTGATGAAGAAACAGAGAGCGACTAATTAGTATTGAAACGATAACAGGGAAGGGAGCGAGGGCCTTGTTAGATGTTAATAATTTTGACAGGATGAGAATTGGTTTGGCTTCTCCTGAGCAGATCCGTGCTTGGTCCAGCGGTGAGGTGAAAAAGCCTGAAACCATAAATTATCGTACTTTGAAGCCGGAACGCGAAGGGTTGTTTTGTGAAAAGATATTTGGGCCCACGAGGGATTGGGAATGTCATTGCGGTAAGTATAAACGGGTTCGTTACAAAGGAATCATTTGTGACCGCTGCGGCGTGGAGGTCACTAAATCCAAGGTTCGCCGGGAACGGCTGGGGCATATTGAATTAGCGGCTCCTTGCTCCCATATCTGGTATTTTAAAGGGATCCCCAGCCGCATGGGACTGATTCTTGATGTTTCCCCGCGGTCTTTGGAAAAAGTTTTATACTTTGTATCCTATATCGTTACGGATCCGGGGGATACCCCTTTAATGAAGAAACAGCTCCTTTCCGAAATGGAATACCGCGAATATAAAGAAAAATACGGGAACCGTTTTGAAGCCGGGATGGGAGCGGAAGCTATCAAGGTACTTCTGGACGAAATGAACTTGGATGAGATGGCCGCCGAACTCCGGACAGAATTGCATGAAGCTACCGGACAGCGTAAGGTTAGAGCCATACGCCGGTTAGAGGTGGTGGAGGCCTTTAAAAACTCGGGGAACCGTCCGGAATGGATGATTATGGATGTGGTCCCCGTGATCCCGCCTGAATTGCGCCCGATGGTGCAGTTGGATGGAGGACGTTTTGCCACCTCCGACCTGAATGATTTATACCGAAGGGTGATCAACCGCAATAACAGGTTAAAAAGGCTGCTGGATTTAGGGGCTCCGGATATCATTGTCCGTAACGAAAAACGGATGCTGCAGGAAGCGGTGGACGCGCTCATTGATAATGGACGCAGGGGCCGGCCTGTGACAGGGCCGGGGAACCGCCCGCTAAAATCCTTGAGCGATATGCTTAAAGGTAAACAGGGACGTTTCCGGCAGAACCTTTTAGGGAAACGTGTCGATTATTCAGGACGTTCCGTGATTGTGGTCGGCCCAGACTTGAAACTTCACCAGTGCGGGCTGCCCAGGGAAATGGCCTTGGAATTGTTCAAACCGTTTGTGATGAAGAAACTGGTAAATGATAATTACGCGCATAATATTAAAAGCGCTAAACGGATGGTAGAACGGGTGCGCAGTGAAGTATGGGATGTGCTGGAGGAAGTGATCCAGGATCATCCGGTACTCTTGAACCGCGCCCCCACCTTACACCGTTTGGGGATCCAGGCCTTTGAACCAGTGTTGGTGGAGGGCCGTGCCTTGCAGATCCATCCTTTGGTTTGCACCGCTTATAATGCCGACTTTGACGGTGACCAGATGGCGGTTCACGTCCCGCTTTCTGCGGAGGCACAGGTGGAAGCGCGTCTTCTGATGCTTTCGGCCCATAATATTTTGAACCCCAAGGATGGGCGGCCTGTGGTAACGCCAACTCAGGATATGGTTATGGGCGCCTATTATTTAACCGTGGAAGGGAAAGCCGCCAAAGACCCGCCGCCTGTTTATTCCGGCAGTGAAGAAGCGATCTATGCTTATGAGTCGGGCTTATGCAGCTTGCACGATATTATGATGGTGCGCAAGGACGGCAAATTGTTAAAGACCACGACGGGCAGGATTATTTTCAATCAGGTAATCCCTCCCGAACTGGGATATTATAACGAAGTCATCGGAAAAAAGCAGTTGGGCCAGATTGTAGCTAAATGTTTCCGCTTGTTAGGAAACCAAGCGACGGCCAATATGCTGGATGGGATCAAAAAACTTGGGTTTACGTATTCTACCAAGGCGGGCATTACCGTTGGCCTTACGGATATTGTGGTTCCCGAAGAAAAACGCGGTATCCTGGCAAACGCCGATAAGCAGGTTGAAATCATTGAAAACCAGTTCCGCCGGGGCCTGATCACTAATGAGGAAAGGTATCAGCTCGTTATCGATGTCTGGAACAGATCCACGGATGATGTAACAAAAGCTTTGCTGGACACGCTGGATAAATTTAATCCTGTCTACATGATGGCTATCTCCGGTGCCCGCGGTAACATCCAACAGATCCGTCAGTTAGCCGGGATGCGGGGACTGATGGCGGACCCTTCTGGCCGTACCATTGAGTTGCCCATTAAATCCAATTTCCGTGAAGGATTGGCCGTTTTGGAATACTTTATCTCCACCCACGGGGCCAGGAAAGGTTTGGCGGATACAGCCTTGCGGACGGCCGACTCCGGATATTTGACCCGCCGTTTGGTGGATGTAGCCCAGGATGTGATTGTGCGCGAAAATGATTGCGGTACGTCAAGCGGCATTTTAGTCCATGAAATCAAAGACGGTTCCGAAGCGATCGAACCTTTGATCGAGCGGATCACGGGGCGTTTTACGGCGGAAGATGTGGTGCATCCGGCAACCGGTGAGGTCATCGTGCCGGCACAAGAAAAAATCACCGAAGTTACGGCTGCGAAAATCATCGAAGCGGGTATCACAGCAGTGGCGATTCGTTCCGTACTTACCTGCAAGTCGCGCTATGGGGTTTGCCGTAAGTGCTACGCGCGCAACATGGCTACCGGGAGAATGGTGGAGATCGGCGAAGCGGTGGGAATTATCGCGGCCCAATCCATTGGCGAACCGGGGACCCAGTTGACCATGAGAACCTTCCATACCGGCGGTGTGGCCGGGGATGACATTACCCAAGGTTTACCCCGTGTAGAAGAACTTTTTGAAGCCAGGAAGCCTAGAGGACAGGCCACAATTACCGAAGTGGAAGGAACTGTTCATATTACAGATCTGAAAGGACGCAAAGAAATTGAGATTTGTAATACCAGCGACGAAAGATATATCTATCAAATTCCGTTTGGCTCCAGGATCAAAGTAAAGGAAGGGCAAAATGTCCAGGCCGGCGACGAACTGACCGAAGGCTCCATCAATCCCCATGATCTTTTGAAGATCAAAGGTATTCAGGGCGTACAGGCTTATCTGCTGCGTGAGGTACAAAGGGTCTATCGCTTACAGGGCGTGGATATTAATGATAAACATATTGAAGTAATGATTCGTCAAATGCTTCGCAAGGTCAAGGTGGAAGAACCCGGCGACACCGAATTGCTGCCCGGCGGGCTGATTGATGTCTTTGAGTTTGAAGAGGAAAATGCTAAAATCTTTGCCAAGGGTGGAGAACCGGCCACGGCCAAACCTGTGCTCCTGGGTATTACCAAAGCCTCGTTGGCTACAGATTCCTTCTTATCGGCCGCTTCCTTCCAGGAAACGACCCGGGTCTTGACCGAAGCCGCTATTAAAGGCAAGACTGATCCTCTGCTGGGCTTAAAGGAAAATGTGATTATTGGCAAACTTATTCCGGCTGGAACCGGAATGTCACGGTACCGTAATATCAAGATCAGTTTAGCGGATGAAGGGCCCGCGGCTGATATTGTTGATGAGGATAAATCCTTGACACCGGTATGATGACGGTGATAAAATAATCTAGTGTGTTTTTATTCCAAAGGGAGGCTTAGCCGATGCAGCAACTAACAGAAGCCGGGAAAAAAACAGTTGGCGCCAAACAATCCCTTAAGGCTATCGAGAAAGGTTCGGCCAAGGTGGTTTATGTGGCCGGGGACGCTGATGAAAAAGTCCGGCTGCCCATTACGGAGTTGTGCCGGGCCAAAGGGATACCGTTAGCGGAAGCTTATACGATGCTGGAGTTAGGCAGAGCTTGCGGGATTCAGGTAGGTACTGCCGTTGCGGCTATCCTCGACCAGAAAGAATAGATCAATATTGATGACAGCTTGGGAAGGAGGTGTGTTATTATGCCGACCATTAACCAATTAGTTAAGCAAGGCCGGAATGTTATTATTAAGAAAGTTACCGCTCCCGCTCTGAAAGAATGCCCTCAAAAAAGAGGCGTTTGTACCAGAGTCTATACGACAACTCCCAAAAAACCCAACTCAGCTTTGCGTAAAGTCGCCAGAGTAAGGTTAACGAATCAAATCGAAGTTACAGCTTACATTCCCGGTATCGGCCACAATTTACAGGAGCACTCAGTGGTTCTTGTCCGTGGCGGCAGGGTGAAAGACTTACCGGGGGTGAGATACCATATCGTGCGCGGCGCTTTGGATACAGCCGGGGTGCAAAAACGCAATCAATCACGCTCTAAATACGGCGCGAAGAGGCCGAAGGCCGCCGCCGCTAAAAAGTAAGAACTCTAATTAACGCAGATGCACTTATCCTGGAAGCAAAAGGAGGGAAAAAGATGCCGAGGAAAGGACCTGTAACCAAGAGGGATGTATTACCTGATCCCATTTATAAATCTAAGCTCGTAACCAAGATCATCAATAAAGTAATGTATGATGGCAAAAGAGGCGTGGCAGAGCATGCTATGTACGCCGCCTTTAACATTATTGAAGAAAAGACAGGGAAAAATGCGCTGGAAGTCCTAGAGCAAGCTATGAAAAATGTCATGCCGGTTTTAGAGGTCAAAGCGCGCCGGGTAGGGGGCGCAAACTACCAGGTTCCTATCGAAGTCCGCGCCGACAGACGGGAAGCCTTGGGGATCAGATGGCTGGTAACATATGCCCGTAAGCGCGGTGAAAAGACGATGGAAACGAAGATGGCCGGAGAGATACTGGATGCTGCCAATAATACCGGCGGTTCCGTAAAAAAACGCGAAGATACCCACAAAATGGCGGAAGCAAACAAGGCGTTTGCTCATTACCGCTGGTAAGGTGGATATATGCAAAGCATGATACTTCAACCAAATCAAGCGATTTACCCCGCTTTGTATGCCTTCAAATTGTTACGGTTAAGCTAATTAGCATACAATGGCCGATTGGTCTTTGAAAGGGGGGCTTAAATCATGGCTAGAGAGTTCAACTTGGAGAACACAAGAAATATCGGAATTATGGCCCATATTGACGCTGGAAAAACTACTACTACCGAGAGGATACTCTTTTATACCGGTCGGGTGCACAAAATCGGAGAAGTCCATGATGGCGCGGCCACCATGGACTGGATGGTTCAGGAGCAGGAGCGCGGAATTACCATTACATCAGCTGCTACCAGTTGTGAATGGAAAGGGCATCGTATTAACATTATTGACACGCCCGGCCACGTGGACTTCACCATGGAGGTCGAACGTTCGCTGCGAGTGCTAGACGGCGCCGTGGCTCTGTTTTGCGCAGTTGGCGGAGTGGAACCGCAGTCCGAAACGGTGTGGCGTCAAGCCGATAAATATGGAGTACCCAGGCTGGCGTTTGTTAACAAAATGGACCGTGTCGGAGCGGATTTCGAGCGGGTTGTCGGACAAATTCGTAAACGTTTGGGTGCCAACCCGTTGGCAATTCAACTGCCCATTGGCAGCGAAGATGCGTTTCGTGGCATCATTGATCTGATCGAAATGAACGCAATCGTCTACGAGGATGATTTAGGAACTAAGCGTGAGGTTGTTGCTATACCAGCAGATATGCAGGAAGCAGCCGATCAATATCGCGAGCTCCTGATCTCCGGTTTGGCAGAACATGACGAGGCGCTGATGGAGAAATATCTTGAAGGTATTCAGCCTGGCGTCGATGAGATTAAGGCTGCCGTCAGAAAGCTCACCGTCGCGAACCTGATCATCCCTGTATTATGCGGTTCGGCTTTTAAGAATAAAGGCGTTCAGATTCTGTTGGACAGTGTGGTGGCATATCTGCCTTCGCCGTTGGATCTGCCGGCTACCACCGGCACAACCCCCGAAGGAAAAGAGATCATCCGGGAAACGAAAGATGACGCTCCTTTTACAGCCCTGGCCTTCAAGATTATGACGGATCCTTTTGTTGGTAAGCTTACTTATATCAGAGTTTATTCCGGCGTGCTGAATACGGGATCCTATATTTACAACGCTTCGAAACAAAAACGGGAAAGAGTAGGGCGCATCCTGCGGATGCACGCTAATCACCGGGAAGATATTGACGCATTGTACGCTGGCGACATTGCCGCGATTGTAGGATTCAGAGAAAGCGGCACCGGAGATACTCTCACAGATGAGAAACACCCGGTTTTGCTTGAAGCGATGGAATTTCCAGAGACGGTTATTTCAATTGCCATTGAGCCGAAAACAAAAGCCGACCAGGATAAGCTGGCGACTTCTCTGATCAAGCTGGCTGAAGAAGATCCAACTTTCCGGGTGCAATCCGATCAGGAAACCGGCCAGACAATTATCAAAGGTATGGGCGAGTTGCACTTGGAGATTATCGTTGACAGACTCCTGCGCGAATTTCGCGTCGAGGCTAATGTTGGCAAGCCACAAGTTGCGTACAGAGAGACCATTCGTACGGCGGCCAAAGCCGAAGGCAAATTTGTCAGGCAGTCTGGCGGCCGCGGGCAATACGGGCATGTTGTTTTTGAAGTTGAGCCCCGTTCCGCAGGCGAAGGTATTGAATTTGTCAACAAAATTGTTGGCGGTGTAGTTCCCAAAGAGTACATTCCGGCAGTAGAAAGCGGAGTGCGCGAGGCTCTGCAGAATGGCGTGCTAGCTGGTTTCCCGGTCGTAGATGTTTTGGTCCGTTTTGTGGATGGCTCCTATCATGAAGTTGACTCATCGGAGATGGCTTTCAAGATCGCTGCCTCGATGGGTGTTCGTGAAGCCTGCCGTAAAGCTCAGCCGGCATTACTCGAACCGATTATGGATGTAGAAGTTGTTGTACCGGAAGAATACATGGGTGACGTTTTAGGAGATCTGAACTCCAGACGCGGACATGTTCAGGGAATTGACACGCGGCCGGGCGCTCAGGTGATTAGTGCTCATGTTCCATTGTCCGAAATGTTCGGCTATGCTACGGAACTGCGGTCCAGATCACAGGGACGCGCCACTTATACCATGCATACGGCTTTTTATGAGGAAGTTCCTAAAGCTATTGCGGAAGAAGTTATTGGTCGCCGGTAAGCTAATACCCGAAATCCGGCAGGCGGCACGCGCGGCCTGAAACTAAAGCAAAAGGCCGTGTTGATATAAAGAACGAGTTAAATTGGGAGAGGAAGACTCCCGACATTCCGGTTGAAGGAGGAAGTAAGATTAATGGCTAAGCAAAAATTCGAGCG